>NZ_JACYTW010000014.1:0-69637 GCF_014841395.1 Plantibacter sp. CFBP 13570
CCAGCGCGGTCCGCCCAGGCGTCGCCGGCCAGGTGCAGGACGGTGTGGGCACCGGCCCCGGCATCGGCGGCGGCGTGCGCGGCGGTGACGGCGGCACGAGCACCGCGCTGCATGCCGATGCCGTGGTCGCCGTCACCCGCGACGGCGTCGATCCGTCCGAGCTCCTCGACGTTCGTGTCGATGACCTGGACGAGCGCGTCGAGGGCCTCGACCACGACCGCGGCGGCGGCCCGGGACGCGTCGGTGGACTCGGGGATCTCGGCAGCCGTCTCGGCGACGAGCTCCGAGGGGTCGAGCTGCTCGGCCGCTGCGACGACGCCCTTGCGGTAGGCGGAGGTGTCGGCACCGGCAGCCCAGAAGCCCTCGAGCTCCTCGTCCAACCAGAAGAGCGTGAGCGAGACGCCGGCCATGTCGAAGCTCGTGACGAGCTCGCCGACCTCGGGATCGACGATCTCCACCCCTGCGGCCTCGAGCTGCGCCGCGACCGCACGGTAGACGACGAACAGTTCCTCGTACTTCACGGAGCCGAGCCCGTTGAGGATGACGCCGACGCGAGCGCCCGTGGCTTCGGAGACACCCTCGGGCAGTTCCGCGAGCAGCGAGGAGACGAGCAGGGTGGCGAGTTCATCGGCCGTCGGCACGTCGGTCTCGTCGATGCCGGGCTCGCCGTGGATGCCCATGCCGACCGCCATGCGACCCTCGGGCACGGTGAACAGCGGCTCGGTCGCGCCCGGCAGGGTGCAGCCACTGAACGCGACGCCGAAGGATCGGGTGCGCTCGTTCGCGTGGGTGGCGACGCGGACGACCTCGTCGAGGTCGTAGCCCGCCTCGGCCGCGGCGGCAGCGGACTTGAAGACGGTGAGGTCGCCCGCGATACCGCGACGCTTGTGCTTCTCGGCGAGGGGCGCGCTCGAGATGTCGTCGGTGACGGCGACGCTGCGGGTGGGGATGCCCGCCGCGTTCAGCGCGTCCTGCGCCTGGGTGAAGTGGAGCACGTCGCCCGCGTAGTTGCCGTAGCTCAGGAGGACGCCGCCGCCACGCTGCGCCGCCTTCGCGACCGACTCGACCTGGTGGGCGGACGGCGACGCGAACAGGTTGCCCATCGCCGCGCCATGAGCGAGGCCCTGGCCGACGATGCCGCCGAACGCCGGGTAGTGGCCGGAGCCTCCGCCGATGACGAGCGCGACCGTGCCCTCGGGCGTCCGGGTGCTCCGGACGACGCCACCGGTCACGCGCCGGACCTGGTTGCGGTTCGCGGCGACGAAGCCGTCGATCATCTCGTCGGCGAAGTCCGCCGGATCGTTGAAGAGGCGTGTCATCGGGTCTTACCCGTGAGGTCGTCGTGCGAGACGCGCAGCTCGCGAGAGCTCCGCTGCTTCGAGAGGATCACCATGAGCGTCGCGGAGATCATCATGAAGCCACCGACGATGAACATCGGGACGACGTACTGCGGGGTGTCGCCGACCTTGGTGAGGTCCGCGACGGCACCGGTGATGTACGGCGCCGAGAACCCGGCGAGGTTGCCGACCGTGTTGATGAGCGCGATGCCGGCAGCCGCTGCCGCACCGGTGAGGAACTGCGTGGGCAGCGTCCAGAAGTTCGGCAGCGCGGCGAAGATCGCCATGGCGGTGACCGCGATGATCGCGATGGTGAGGGCGGGCGAGTTGGCGAAGAGCGCGAGCGGGATGCTCACGGCGCCGACGATCGCGGGGATCACGATGTGCCAGGTCTTGAGACCACGACGCGTCGCGTCACGAGACCAGAAGTACAGGGCGATGGCGGCCGGCACGTACGGGATCGCCGTGATGAGGCCCTTCTGCATGACGTTGAACTCGACGCCGAAGCTGGCCTGGAAGCCCTCGATGATCGTGGGGAGGAAGAAGCCGAGTGCGTAGAGGCCGTAGATGAAGCCGAAGTAGATGAAGGCGAGCATCCAGACGCGACCGCTCGTGAACGCGTGCTTGAGGCTGACGTGGCCCTGCTTCTGCTCGGTGGTGGCCTTCTCGTGCGCGAGCGCCGCCGTGAGCCAGACCTGCTCCTCGGTGGTGAGCCACTTGGCGTCCGCGGGGCGGTCCTTCAGGTAGAACCAGGCGATGACGCCGATGAGGATGGCCGGGAGCCCGACGCCGAGGAACATGAAGCGCCAGCCCTCGAGACCGAAGAACACGCCGTGCTGGCCGATGAGCCACCCGGCGAGGGGTGCGCCGATGACGGTGGTGAGCGGCTGCGCCAGGTAGAAGAGGGCGAGGATCTTGCTGCGGTGCTTGGCCGGGACCCAGAGGCTCAGGAAGAGGATCGCTCCCGGGAAGAAGCCGGCTTCGGCGACACCGAGCACGAAGCGGAGGATCGCGAGCTGCTCGAAGTTGGCGACCCAGGTGAACAGGACCGCGACGATGCCCCAGGTGACCATGATGCGGGCGAGCCAGCGGCGGGCGCCGAACTTGTTGAGCGCGAGGTTGCTGGGCACCTCGAGCAGGATGTAGCCGATGAAGAACACGCCGGACGCGAAGCCGAACTGGGCGGCGGAGAGCGCGAGGTCCTCGTTCATGCCGTTGGGGGCGGCGAAGCCGATCGCGGTACGGTCCAGGTAGTTGATGAAGAACATCAGCGCCACGAACGGCACGAGACGGATCGAGACCTTCCGGATGGCTGATCGCTCGACAGCCGGATTGGCCGCGGGGGCGGTGGTGTCCACTATGACTCCTCGGGTGGGCGGCATCGATGCCGCGGGCAGGGCGTGGTCCGGGCCGGACCGGAATGAACGATACATCAACCGGTTGACCAATTCAAGCATCGCTGGTCCCCCGTGCACCCCTCCCGTTCCCTGAGCTTGTCGAAGGGCCGCGATACAGTGAACCCATGCCTGCGTTCCCGGATCGGCCGACCGACGACATCTCGTCCAGCCTCGGACCGGTCGCCGTGGGATCCGCCGTCTCCGCCGTCGCGAAGCGCCTGCTCGACCATTTCACGAGCGGTGAGATCGCCCCGGGGACCCGCCTCCCACCGGAACGTCAGCTCGCCGCGTCTCTCGGCATCGGGCGCTCAGCCGTCCGCGAGGCACTCGCGGCGCTCGAGATCCTCGGCGTCGTCGACGTCCGCCCGGGCAGCGGCACCTACCTCCGCGGCAGCGTCTCCGAGCTCCTCCCCGAGACGCTCAGCTGGGGCCTCATGCTCGGCGAACCACGGACCCGCGAACTCATCGAGGTGCGCGGCCAGCTCGAGGTCTTCGCCGCCGGCCTCGCCGCGACGCGCATGGACGACATGGCACGCAACCGGCTGCGCAACCACCTCACCGCGATGAGCGAGGCGGGTGCCAACCGCACCAAGTTCATCGAAGCCGACCTCAAGTTCCACTTGGAGCTCGCCTCGGCCACCGGGAACCGCGTGCTGTCCGACCTCCTGCAGAGCATCCGCTCGCTCCTCCGCATCTGGGTGGAGCGCGGCATCCACGAGGACGTCGACGCACAGCGCGCCTTCGAGGAGCACGAGGCCGTTTACGAGGCGATCATGTCGGGCGACCCCGCCGCGGCCACGGCAGCGATGCAGCACCACATGGACACCGCGACCGAGCGCCTCAACCGCACCCTCACGGCGTAGCACTTCGACAGGCTCAGTGACCGGGGTTCGGCTCAGTGACCGGGGTTCGGGTCAGAGACTGGATCCCGTCCGGGGCCGCACTTCGACAAGCTCAGTGACCGGAGGGGGCTACTCAGTGACCGGGGTTCGGGTCAGTGACCGAGTCCCGGTCCCTGAGCTTGTCGAAGGGCGCTCAGGCGCGGATCGCCTCGACGACCGCGTCCACCGCGGCCTCCACCGCCCGCGTCCGCGCATCGGCGTCCTCGCCCTCCGAGTCGTGGACGAAGGTCGTCACGCCGCGGCGAGCGCCGCAGAAGTCGACGATGCCGTGTTCGAGCTGCGTCCGCATCGCCTGCTCGTAGCCGTGGCGGTCGTACACCCCGGCGTCGTCACCAGCGATCGGCACGAGGTGCACGCGCAGGCGGTCGAGCTTCCGGACGATCCCGCCGTCCGCGTCGAGGCCGAACGCCCAGCCGTTGACGAACACGCGGTCGAACCAACCCTTGAGGAGTGCGGGCGCCGACCACCAGTACACCGGGAAGACGAGCACGAGGTCGGTGGCCCGGTCGAGCCGCTCCTGCTCGGCGGCCACGTCCGGGGTGAAGTCACCGCCGACGCGGTAGGTGTGACGGTCGGCGAGCGTGTACCGCGGGTCGAAGCCCTCCGCAGCCAGGTCCGCGACCTCGACGCTGGTCGAGCCGGCGGTCGATCGCAGCTCCTGCGCGAGCCGCTGGGCGAGGTGATGGGTGAGGGAGTCGGGGTCGGGATGGGTGGTCACGATGAGCGTCGGCACACTCCATCATCGCCTGCATCGGACGCGGGATCAGCCGTTCGGCACCCTCCGCAGGATGACCTGGGTCCGTCCGCCGACTGATGCCGACGGCGGGGCGAGCGCCCTACAGTTGTCGGAATGAGCGGATGGACATGGCAGGCATGGGTCGGACTCGTCGGCGGCACGGTGATCTTCTTCGCCGTCCTCGGTCCGATCCTGCTCGTGCAGCTCCGTCGCTACGGCCAGATGTCGCTCCCCCGGGTGATCGGTGCTGCGGCGGTCAGTGTCTACGCGGTGGCCCTCGTGGCGTACACGCTGCTGCCGCTGCCGGACGAGCGCGCGAACTGCAGCACGGCCCACGGCGCGCTCGAGCTGATCCCCGGGCACTCGATCGGGGACATCGCACGAGAGACCGCCGGGCTCTCCGTCCTGAGCACCCTGACGAGCCACGCGTTCCTCCAGGTCGTCCTGAACGTGATCCTGTTCATCCCGTTCGGCGCCATCGCGCGGCGGTACTGGAACCGCGGGCTCGGTGTCTCCATTCTGCTCGGGGCGCTCGTCTCCCTCCTGATCGAGTCGACGCAGTACACGGGCATCTGGGGCTTGTACGAATGCGCCTACCGGGTGGCCGACGTCGACGACGTGATCACGAACACGGCCGGTGCCGCGATCGGAGCACTCATCGCTCCGATCGTCCTCGGGTGGATGCCGAGCGCGCGAGCCCTTCGTGCCACTCGCGACCGGGCGCGACCCATCACCGTCTGGCGACGCTGGTTCGGCATGGTGCTCGACGCGTTCGCCGTGAACCTCTCGATCACGGTGCTGTCGCTCGTGTTCGTCGTCCCACGCGTCCTGCTCACGGGTGCGACCGGGACCGCCAACGACCCGACGCTGCCCGAGGTGCTCAGCATCGGTGCGGGCACGGCCGTCCTCGTGATCGTGCTGCCGGCGTTCATCGGGAGCGGTGCGTCGCTCGGGCAACGTCTCGTCTGGCTCGCTCCGCAGTGGCCGGACGGACGCGGCTCGGTGGCACGCCGCCTCTACCGCGGGTCCGTGGTGGCCCTGCCGTACATCGCCACGACGACCGCCGCGCAGATACCCGACGCCACGAGCGGCCTCGCCCAGACGATCGTCGGGATCATCGGGATCCTCAGCTTCGTCATCGTCACCACGGCCGTCGTCTCCGTACCGTTCACCCGGCACCGCCGCGGCGTCTCGTACGCCTCCGTCGGCGCGGACCTGCGCGACGCCCGCACGACCACGCCGTAGCGCGACAGCAGGAGATCAGCGCCGGAGCAGGACGCACTCGCCCAGAGGCTCCTGCCACCGGGCGGATCTCCTGCTGCCGCGCCGGCCGCTCCGCGCCTAGAGCTCGGAGCCGAGGAGCCCCGACAGGAAGGCGTGGAGCTCGTCCGCCATGTCGACCGACTCCGGTGCGAGCAGCCACTGCACCTGCAGGCCGTCCATGAGCGCGAGGGTCATGAAGGCCGCGCTGGTGGTGGGGAAGTCGGCCCGCACCCGTCCTGCGGAGACGAGCAGCCCGAAGGTGCGCTCGAGCCGCCCGCGCGTGCCCTCGTAGCGCTCGACGAAGTAGTCGTGCGCCGGGTGGTCGGGCGACGTCGCCTCCGCCGAGAGCGTGCAGTAGAGCGCGACCACGCCGGGCACGGAAGCGTTGTAGCGGGCGAGTGCGACCAACCCCCGGAGCGTTTCGATCGGGTCATCGCCGTCCATCGGCACGAGCGTCGCCGAGAGGTCGTCGCGGTGGGAGAGCACGGCGGCGAGCAGCGCGCTCTTGTTCGGGAAGTGGTGCAGGAGTCCGGCCTCGCTCATCCCCACCTGCGCGGCCACCTCCCGAAGCGAACCCGCGCGGTATCCCCCGTTGGCGAAGACGGCGAGCGCGGCGTCGAGGATCGCGACGCGCTTCATGCCGGTTTTCGCATATGCACCGCGGGGCTTCCCCTGCGGCTTGTTCCCGGTCTTGACCGATGTCATCGGACGACCTCCCCCTTCGGACGGCTTCACGATAGCGCGTTCCCCGTCGAACGCCGCGGCCTGGTCGTGATCCAACTGTGACATGGCCGAAAACAAAAAGCTAGTGACCACTCGGGTTTCATGCTAGCGTCCTCAATCACCAGCGATCCGATGAGGGATTGCTCACAGCGAATGGACAAAGATGTTCCGATGGAAGACGACCGCAGCCGTCGCGGTCACCGCTGCTGCACTCGTGCTCACCGGATGCTCCGGTAGCACCTCCGGCTCTGACAGCGGCTCCGGTGGCACCCTGATCCTGGGTGCGATCACTCCCCCCACCACGTTCGACCCGGCCGGCTCCGAGTGGGGCAACCGCTCGCCCTTCTACCAGGCCGTCTTCGACACCCTGCTCGTCGCCACCGCCGACGGCGAGATCGTCCCGTCGCTCGCGACCTCCTACGAGTACAACGACGACAACACCGTCCTGACGCTCAAGATCCGCGACGACGTCACCTTCACCGACAAGTCGAAGCTCACCGCCGACGTCGTCAAGCAGAACCTCGAGCGCTTCAAGACCGGCACCTCCCCCGACGCCGGCTACTTCGCGGGCGTCGCCTCCGTCGAGGCACCCGACGACACCACCGTCGTCATCACCCTGAGCGCACCCGACCCGGCCATGCTCAACTACCTCACCCGCGACCCCGGCCTGATCGCCAGTGCCGAGTCGTTCGACAGCCCCGACCTCGCCACCAACCCGGTCGGCTCCGGGCCGTACGTGCTCGACACGGCCGCGACCGTCACCGGCACGAGCTACAGCTACACCGCGAACCCCGACTACTGGAACAAGGACTGGCAGCACTACGACAAGCTGACCATCAACGTCCTGCAGGACGCGACCGCCGGCCTCAACGCCGTCAAGTCGGGCGAGGTCAACGGCATCAAGCTCGCCAACAACGACAACCTCGCTGAGGTCGAGGGCGCCGGCTGGACCGTCAACGCCAACGAGCTCGACTTCCAGGGCATGCTGCTCCTCGACCGCGCCGGCACGATGAACCCGGCGATCGCCGACGTCCGCGTCCGCCAGGCCATCAACTACGCGTTCGACCGCCCGGCCCTGCTCAAGGCACTGCAGAACGACAACGGCACGGTCACGGGTCAGGTCTTCCCGGAGAACTCCCCCGCCTACGACAAGTCGCTCGACGACCGTTACGGCTACGACCCCGAGAAGGCCAAGGAGCTGCTCGCCGAGGCGGGCTACGCCGACGGTCTGACGCTCTCGATGCCGTCCTCCACGGTGCTCGGCGCCACTACCTACACGCTGATCTCGCAGCAGCTGGCCGACGTCGGGATCACCGCCGAGTACACGGACCCGGGCAACAACTTCATCGCCGACCTCCTGGCCCCGAAGTTCCCCGTCTCCTTCATGGCGCTGGAGCAGAACCCGGACTGGCAGCTCATCCAGTTCATGATCGCCCCGAACGCCGTCTTCAACCCCTTCAAGTACGACGACCCGAAGGTCGACGAGTACATCAAGCAGATCCAGTACGGCGATGAGGCGACGCAGGGCAAGGTCGCCAAGGAACTCAACGCCTACATCGTCGAGCAGGCCTGGTTCGCCCCCTTCTACCGGGTGCAGGGCAGCTTCGCAACGGACGCCAACACGACCGTCAAGATGATCCCGACGAACGCGTACCCGTCCATCTACGACATCCAGCCGAAGTAGTCCGCTGATCCTGAGCCGGTCGAGGGGTTCGCCCGTCGACCGGCTCAGGGACCGGGACCGGCCGGCCGCACGTCGGTTCGACCCCGGCCCGCCCGAGTGCCCAGCGCTCGGGCGGGCCGGCCCCAACACCCCTCACTCACCCACTTCCTGGAGTGACCCATGCTCGGATTCATCCTCAGACGCCTGGTGTCCGGCGTCGTCCTCATCTTCGTGATCTCCGTGATCGCGTACTCCCTCCTCTACCTCGGCGGCGGCGACATCGCCCGCCGGATCCTCGGCCAGAGCGCCACCACCGAGACCGTCGCGAAGAAGGCCGCCGAACTCGGCCTCGACCGCCCGCTTCCGGTGCAGTACCTCGATTGGATCACCTCCGCCTTCCAGGGCGACCTCGGCCGCTCGTGGTTCACCGGCCAGCTCGTCTCCTCCGGCGTCACCGGCCGCCTCGCCGTCACCCTCTCGATCGTGCTCGGCGCGACCATCATCGCCGCGATCGTGTCCGTCATCCTCGGTGTCCTCGCCGCCCGTCGCGGTGGATGGATCGACAATGTCGTCCAGTTCATCTCCGTCATCGGCTTCGCGATCCCCAGCTTCCTCATCGCTCTCGTGCTCGTCATCACCTTCGCGATCAACCTGCGCTTGTTCAAAGCAACTGGATACATCCCGATCACCACGTCCTTCTCCGGCTGGGTCGCCTCGGTGACGCTGCCGATCATCGCCCTCGCGATCGGCGCCATCGCGACGGTCTCGCAGCAGGTGCGCGGTTCCGTCGTCGACGCGATGTCGAAGGACTACGTCCGGACGCTCCGCAGTCGCGGGCTCGGCACGGGCCGCGTCATCTACAAGCACGTGCTGCGGAACGCCGGCGGCCCGGCTCTCGCCGTCCTCGCCGTGCAGTTCATCGGCCTCCTCGGCGGCGCCGTCATCATCGAGCAGATCTTCGCCCTCCCGGGCATCGGTCAGCTCGCCGTGCAGGCCACGACCCAGGGCGACATCCCCATCGTCATGGGGGTCGTCATCGCGACGGCCATCATCGTCGTCGTCGTCAACCTGCTCATCGACCTCGCGCAGGCTGCGCTCAACCCGAAGGTGCGACTGTCATGACCGCCATCGAAACCCCGCTCACCGTCCCGACCCCGCAGGTCCGCGTCAACCTCCTGCGTCGGCTCCTCAAACGCCCGATCGGCGCCGCGTCCCTCGTGTTCCTCGTGCTCATCGGGGTCGTCGCGATCCTCGGACCGCTCATCGCCCCGCAGGACCCGAACCTCGCGTCCCTGCAGCAGGTCTTGGCGCCTCCGAGCGCCGACCACCTCCTCGGCGCGGACAGCGCCGGGCGCGACGTGTTCTCCCGGCTGCTCGCCGCCACCCAGATCAGCGTCGCCGCAGCGCTGCTCGCCCTCGTCGTCGCGATCGTCATCGGGGTCGTCGCCGGACTGATCGCCGGGTACTACCAGGGCTGGTTCGACTCCGTGTCGTCCTGGTTCACGGGCCTCATCATGGCGCTGCCCGGCATCGTCGTCCTCCTCGCCGCCCGCGCCGTCCTCGGCCCGTCGGTCTGGATCTCGATGGCGATCTTCGGCATCCTGCTCTCGCCCTCCTACTTCCGCCTCGTCTACGCGGCGGTCACGGCCGTGCGCTCGGAACTCTACGTCGACGCCGCCCGGGTCTCGGGCCTCAGCGACCCGCGCATCATCGGCAAGCACATCCTCTCCGTCGTCCGCGCACCGATCATCATCCAGTCGGCGATCATCGCGGGCATCGCCATCGCGATCCAGTCCGGCCTCGAGTTCCTCGGTCTCGGCGACCTGTCGGTGCCGACCTGGGGGTCGATGCTCAACGACGGCTTCACGAACATCTACAAGGCACCGATCCTCATGGTGTGGCCGTCGCTCGCGATCGCGCTCACCTGCATCGCGCTCACCCTGCTCGCCAACGCGATGCGCGACGAGCTCGAGCGCACCGTGTCCGTCCGTCGGCGCCGTCGCAAGATCGTCACGACCTCGAAGACGGGCTCGAACACGATCGTCACCCAGTCGATCAGCACCTCCGGGATCAGCGAGGACGAGATCGTCGGCGTCCCGCCCATCCGCCACGACGACGACGCCCGCGCCTCCGCTCGCGCCGAGGAGCTCGTCCTCAGCGTGCGCGACCTCCGCGTCGGCTACGACCAGGAGGGCGGCCGGGTCACCGAGGTCGTCCACGGCGTCGACCTCGACATCCGCAAGGGCGAGGTCCACGGCCTCATCGGCGAGTCCGGTTCGGGCAAGACCCAGACCGCGTGGGGTGTCCTCGGGCTCCTGCCGCGCGGCGGGCGGGTCACGGACGGCACGATCCGCTACGAGGGCACCCGGCTCGACACCCTCGGGGAGCGCGAGTACACGGCCATCCGCGGCAAGCGCATCGGCTACATCCCGCAGGAGCCGATGTCGAACCTCGACCCGGCGTTCACGATCGGCAGCCAGCTCGTCGAACCCCTGCGCGTCACCCTCGGCCTCAGCAAGAAGGAGGCGACGGACAAGGCGCTCGCCCTGCTCGAGCGGGTCGGCATCCCGAACCCCAAGCGCACCTTCGCCGCGTTCCCGCACGAGGTCTCGGGCGGTATGGCGCAGCGCGTGCTCATCGCCGGCGCCGTCTCCACGGACCCGGACATCATCATCGCCGACGAGCCCACCACCGCCCTCGACGTGACCGTGCAGGCGGAGGTCCTCGACCTGCTGCGCGACCTCCAAGCGGAGCGCCACATGGCGATGCTCCTCGTGACGCACAACTTCGGTGTGGTCGCCGACCTCTGCGACCGGGTCTCGGTCATGCAGAACGGCCTCATCGTGGAGACCGGGCCGGTGCGCTCGATCTTCAACCACGCACAGCACCCGTACACGCAGTCGCTGCTCGGCGCGATCCTCGACGAGGGTCCCGCCCGACCGGCACTCGCGACGAACCTGACAGGAGAGACCCGATGACGTCGTCACTGCTCGAGGTGAAGGACCTCGAAGTCGAGTACCCGGGCAAGGGGTTCCGTGCCCAGTCGTTCAAGGCGCTCAAGGGGGTGTCGATCGACATCAAGCCCGGTGAGACCGTCGGCCTCGTCGGCGAGTCCGGCTCCGGCAAGACCACACTCGGTCGCGCCGTGCTGGGCCTCGCCCCGGTCACCGGCGGCAGCATCCGCTACCGCGACCAGGAGATCGGGCACCTGAAGCGCAAGGAGCGCCGGGCACTGAGCTCGGAGATCCAGGTCGTGTTCCAGGACCCGTACTCCTCGCTCAACCCCTCGCTCACGATCGAGCAGATCCTCACCGAGCCGCTCACCGTCCGCGGCGTTTCCGGCGCCGACGCCCGCAAGCGCGTCGGATCCCTGCTCGACCAGGTGCAGCTGCCGACCGGCGCGGCCTCACGGCTCCCCCGGGAGTTCTCGGGCGGCCAGCGGCAGCGCATCGCGATCGCCCGGGCGCTCGCCCTCGATCCGAAGCTCATCGTGTGCGACGAGCCCGTGTCGGCCCTCGACCTGTCGACGCAGGCGCGGGTCCTCGACCTCTTCATCGACATCCAGGAACAGACGGGCGTCGCCTACCTGTTCATCTCGCACGACCTCGCGGTCGTCCGGCACATCAGCCACCGCGTGGCGGTCATGTACCACGGCGAGATCGTCGAGTCCGGTGACGGCGACCAGGTGACGGCGCACCCGGCGCATCCCTACACGCAGCGCCTGTTCATGGCGGCACCGATCCCCGACCCGGACCGCCAGGAGGACCGCCGGGTGGAGCGACGCCGCCTCATCGACGAGCAGCGTGCGGCGGAGTCCGCCGCCTGACCGTCGCTTCGACCGCCCGGTCGGCCGGGGCCAGGAACCTGGCCGGCCGGGCGCACCACCCACACCATCCGGTCCCTGAGCTTGTCGAAGGGCCCACATCCGGTCCCCGAGACCCACATCGGTCCCTGAGACCCACAACCGGTCCCTGAGACCCACATCCGGTCCCTGAGACCCACCATCCGGTCCCTGAGCTTGTCGAAGGGCCACCCCAGAACGGACCCACATCGCATGACCATCACCACTCCCCGGCACGCCGCCGTCACGAAGCCCGTCGACACCGCGGCGATCGACGCCCTCGTCGCCCGGCTCGACCTCGAGGAGAAGGTCGCGCTCGTCTCCGGTGCCGACTTCTGGACCACGGTCCCGCTCGAGAAGATCGGCCTCCGCGCCATGGTCCTGTCCGACGGCCCGGCCGGCGTCCGCGGTCCGCTGTGGGACGAGCGCTCGCCGTCGATCAACCTCCCGTCAGCGACCGCGCTGGCGTCATCGTGGGATCCGTCGCTCGCCTACCGATACGGCGCCGTCGCCGCGGCCGAGGCCCGCCGCAAGGGCGTCGACGTCGTCCTCGGCCCGACCATCAACCTCCACCGTTCCCCGCTCGGCGGGCGGCACTTCGAGGCGTTCAGTGAGGACCCGGAGCTGACCGGATCGCTCGCGGCCGCCTACGTCAGCGGCCTGCAGGACAACGGCGTCGCCGCGACCCCCAAGCACTACGTCGCCAACGACTCCGAGACCGACCGCTTCACGGTCGACGTGCACGCGAGCGAGCGCGCCCTCCGCGAGCTCTACCTCGCGCCGTTCGAGCGCACGGTGACCGAGGCCGGCACCTGGGCGATCATGAGCGCCTACAACTCCGTCGACGGCGTCACGATGAGCGAGAACGACCTCCTGGAGACGCCGCTCAACTCGGAGTGGGGCTTCGACGGCGTCGTCGTCAGCGACTGGACCGGCGTCCGCAGCCTCGGCTCGGCACCGGCGTCGCAGGACCTCGCCATGCCCGGCCCCGCTCCCGCATGGAGCGCGGCCCTCGTCGAGGCCGTCCGCGACGGCCGCGTCGCCGAAGCCGACGTCGACCGCAAGGTCGCCCGACTCCTCGCCCTCGCGGTCCGTGTCGGTGCCCTCGGCGAGGAAGCGCTGGCGCCGGCCCCGGTCGACGGGGTCGCCTTCTCCCGCGAGGCCGAGACCGAGGGCGTCGTGCTGCTCGACAACGACGGCACGCTCCCCCTCGACGCCGCCGCGCTCACCCGCGTCGCCGTCATCGGGCACAACGCCCGCGACTCGCGCACCCAGGGCGGTGGCAGCGCGACGGTCCTCCCCGAGCACACCGTCAGCCCGCTGGAGGGACTCCGACTCGCGCTCCCCGAGGCGACGATCGACTACGCCGTCGGCGCGATCGTGCAGGAGGGCGTCGCCGAACTCCCGCTTGAGCGCCTCACCAATCCGCGCACGGGTGACCCCGGTCTCGTCGCCACGTTCCTCGACGCCGACGGTGTGGAACTCTTCACCGAGGACCGCCGATCCACCGCGCTCGTCTGGTTCGGCGGCGACGCTCCGGTCACCACGGCGTCGCAGCTCGTCCTCACCACCACGTACACGCCGGAGGCCACCGAGCAGCTGCGGCTCGGCTTCGCCACGGGGCTCCACGGCCGGCTCTTCGTCGACGGCATCCTCCTCGTCGACGAGCAACCCGTGGTCGTCGGGAACGACCTCGGCGCGGCACTGCTCGCCCCGCCGTCGGCGACCGGGGCGTTCGCCGCCCAGGCCGACGTCGCCGTCGAACTCCGCGCGGAGTTCGACCTCTCCCCGAGCGAGAACGGTCTCGGCGCGATCAGCGTCACCGTCGGTCGCGCTCCCGACGACTCCGACCCCGACGCCCTCATCGCCCAGGCGGTCGAGGCGGCCCGCGCGGCCGATGTCGCCGTCGTGGTCGTCGGCACGAACTCGAAGGTCGAATCGGAGGGCTGGGACCGCAGCGACCTCACCCTCCCTGGCCGTCAGGACGAGCTCGTCCGCGCCGTCGCCGCCGTGAACCCGCGCACCGTCGTGATCGTCAACTCCGGCGCCCCGGTCCTGCTCCCCTGGAGCGACGAGGTCGCCGCCGTGCTCCTCGGCTGGTTCGGCGGACAGGAGATGGGCAACGCCCTGGCCGACGTGCTCCTCGGTGTCGCCGAACCCGGTGGTCGTCTGAGCACCACCTGGGCTGCGGCGCTCGACGACGTCCCGGTGCTCGACGTCACCCCGGTGGACGGCGTGCTCCGCTACGAAGAGGGCATCCACATCGGCTACCGCGCGTGGCTCCGCTCAGGTGCCACGCCCGCCTACTGGTTCGGCCACGGGCTCGGGTACACGAGCTGGTCCATCGACGGTGGCGAGGTCTCGGGCGACGTCGCTTCCGGTGATGCCCGCGTCGCCGGGACCGCGACGAACACCGGCGACCGCGCCGGCAAGCACGTCGTGCAGGTGTACGCGGAGCGACCGGACTCCTCGGTCGACCGCCCCGTGCGCTGGCTCGTCGGATCGGCCGTCGTCCGCGCGGGCGCCGGCGAATCGGTCGCCTGGGAGGTCGCGCTGCCGGCCCGGGTCTTCGCCCACTGGGTGGACGGCTGGCAGGTCGAGCCAGGCGACGTCACCCTCCGGATCGGATCGTCCGTCGTCGACCTGGTTCACGAACACGTCGTCACCATCGCGGCAGGGACTTCCCGATGACCGCGCACGTGGCGCGGATCGGTCGGCTGCGGGCGGAGACCCGTGACGACAGCCCCGCGGTCGCGACGCCGACGCCTCGGCTGAGCTGGACCGTCGAGACCGGTGGCTCCGACTGGGTGCAGGCCTGGGCCGAGCTCCGGGACGGCAGTGGTGTCACGGCGCGTGTCGAGGGCCGCGACTCCGTCCTCGTCTCCTGGCCGTTCACCCCGCTCGCGCCGGACGAGGTGCGCACCGTCGAGGTCCGTGCCGCGTCGACCGCGGGTGAGGAGACACCCTGGAGCGAGCCGACCGTCGTCGAGGCCGCGTTCCTCGCCGACGGAGCCTGGACCGCCCGCTTCATCGGTCTCGCGGCGCCCGAACGTCCGGCGCAGCCGATCCGGGTGCGCCGCACCTTCACGGTCGGCGGGCCCGTCCGTCGCGCCCGGCTGTTCTGGACCGCGCTCGGTGCCGCCGAACCGCAGCTGAACGGGCTGCCCGCCTCGGAGGACGTCCTCTCCCCCGGTTGGACCGCCTACGGCGACCGCCTCGTGCACGAGACCGTCGACGTCACCGCGCTCGTCGAGCCGGGCGAGAACGTCCTCGCCGCGACCGTCGCCGGCGCCTGGTACACCGAGCGCTACGGGTTCTTCCAGTTCGCCGAGCGGATCTACGGCGACCAGCCACGCTTCGCCGCCCAGCTGCAGCTCGACTACCTCGACGGGACGACGGAGACGCTCGTCACCGATGCGAGCTGGTCGGCGGCCGACGGTGCCGAGCTCGTCGACAGCGGCATCTACGCCGGCGAGGCGATCGACACCACCCTGGCCGAACCCGGCTGGTCGACGACGGCGTTCGACGCGTCCACCTGGGCCCCTGCCCTCGTCGACGACGCTGCGCACCCGGTGCCGGAGGCCCGCATCGCCGCGCCTGTCCGTCGCATCGAGGAGCGCGCGGTGGCGGAGGTGCTCACCTCGCCGTCCGGCGCGACCATCCTCGACTTCGGCCAGAACCTCGTCGGCCGCCTCCGGCTCACCGTCGCCGGCCCGCGGGGCACGACGCTCACGCTCCGGCACGCCGAGGTCCTCGACGAGGGCGAACTCGCCCTGCGTCCCCTCCGCAACGCCGCGGCCACCGACCACGTCACGCTCTCGGGAGACGGCGAGCAGACGATCGAGCCCCGCTTCACCTTCCACGGCTTCCGCTACGCGCAGATCGACGGCTGGCCGGGCGCGTTCGACCCGGCGTCGGTCACCGCCGTCGTCCTCCACAGCGACCTCACGCGCACGGGTTGGTTCTCCTCCTCGCACGAGCTGCTCGACCGCCTTCACGAGAACGTCGTCTGGGGCATGCGCGGCAACTTCCTGAGCATCCCGACCGACTGCCCGCAGCGCGACGAACGGCTCGGCTGGACGGGTGACCTGCAGGTCTTCGCTCCGACCGCGAGCTTCCTCTACGACAGCTCCGCCTTCCTCGACTCCTGGCTGCGCGACCTCGCGCTCGAGCAGGGACACCAGGACGGTGTCGTCCCCATGGTGGTCCCGGCCGCACTGTCCGGCTTCGCCGGCGGCGGTCCGACCGCGGCCTGGGGCGATGCCGCGACCGTCGTGCCGTGGGTGCTCCACGAGCGCTACGGCGACCTCGGGATCCTGCGCGAGCAGTACCCGTCGATGCGTTCCTGGGTGGAGGCCGTCCTCCGGGTGAGCACCGACGGTCTCTGGTCGAACACCTTCCAGCTCGGCGACTGGCTCGACCCGAGCGCGCCGCCGGACCAGCCGGCCAAGGCCAGGGTGGACTCGGACATCGTCGCGAGCGCCTATCACGCGCGATCCCTCCGGATCCTCGCCGACACCGCCGGGCTCCTCGGGGAGACGGCGGACGCCGAGCGGTACGGCGACCTGGCCGAGCGGAGTCGGGCGGCCTTCAGTGCCGAGTACGTGACGCCCGCCGGCCGGATGATGTCCGACGCGCCGACCGCGTACGCCCTCGCCCTGCGGTTCGACCTCGTCGACGATCCCGCCGTGCGGCAGCGCCTCGCGGACCGCCTCGCCGACCTCGTCCGCGCCGACGGCTACCGCATCGGTACCGGTTTCGTGGGGACGCCGCTCATCACCGACGCGCTCGCCGACGGCGGACACCTCCGCGCGGCCGGCCGCCTCATGCTCCAGACCGAGAACCCGTCCTGGCTCTCGCCCGTCACCAAGGGCGCGACCACGATCTGGGAGCGCTGGGACAGCCTGCTCGAGGACGGCTCGGTCAACCCGGGTGAGATGACCTCGTTCAACCACTACGCGCTCGGCGCCGTCGCCGACTGGCTGCACCGCACCGTGGCCGGCCTCGCTCCCGCGGCTCCCGGCTACCGCGAACTCCGGATCGCACCGCGGCCGATCGACGGACTCGACCACGCCGAGGCCCGACACCTCACCCCCTACGGCGAGGCATCGGTGGCGTGGCGACGCGAAGGGTCGTCCCTCCGGGTGTCGGCGGTCGTGCCGCCGAACACGACGGCGACGGTCGCGTTGCCGGGTGCCCCCGAGGAGACCGTCGGGTCCGGTCGCCACGACTGGACGATCGAGGTCACGGACGCCGGCTCGAGTGCCGATGACGACATCACGCTCGGCCTCGACTCGCCGCTCTCCGAGATCATCGACCGACCTGCCGCGTACGACGCCCTCCTCAGCTCGGTGGGTGCCCACGATCAGGCCAAAGCCGACGACATCCGCCGCGGCACCCAGTGGAGTCGGGGTCGGACCGTCCGTCAGCTCCTCATGTTCACGCCGCCGTCGATGCTCGACGAGGTGGACGCGGCGCTGGCCGCAGCCACTCCGGCACCAGGAGTTGCGCGATAACCCCCGCTCGACTGTTCCACGTGCAACACTCGCACCGCCTGCACCACTAGCACCCGCCGCCGACCCGCTCGGCTGATCACAGGAGATCCATGTTCGACCGCAGTTCCGCCTTCGGAGACGTCATCGAGAGCCCCGCGGGTCGCACCGTCCTCGAGCAGTTCCTGCCCGGCATCGCCGCGTCGCCGATGGCCAAGCAGTTCCGCAGCATCCGTCTCGGGCAGCTGTCGGCGATCGTGCCGGAACTGCAAGACGACGCGGCGAAGGATCGTCTCTGGGCGGCGCTCGCACAGGTCGACGACGGTCCCGACGCCCGCGCACCCTACGGCGCCGCGATCGAGCCCGTTCCCGACTACGAGGGAGAGGACGTCCCGCGCGGCTCGGCGACCCTGACGGTTCCCGGCGACGTCCCGCAGTACGGCGTCGTGGAGATCCGGATGGACGGGCCGTCGCACGGCAACCCCTTCGTCGACGTCGAGCTGAGCGCGACCTTCACGAACGGTGCACGCGAGCTCACCGTCGGCGGGTTCTACGACGGCGACGGCCGGTACCTGGTGCGGCTGCTCGCCGAGGAGCAGGGCGAGTGGTCGTTCACCACGACCTCGACCGCACGATCGCTCGACGGCGTCTCGGGTACGTTCACCGTGTCGTCCGCGGCGACGGGCAGCCACGGCCCGGTGCGCGTCGACGGCTTCCACTTCGCCCACGCCGACGGCACCCGCCATCGCCCGCTCGGCACGACCGCCTACGCCTGGACGCACCAGCCCGAGGAGCTGCAAGAAGAGACCCTCCGCGCCCTCGAAGCCTCGCCGTTCACGAAGATCCGCATGTGCGTGTTCCCGAAGTCGTACCTCTACAACGCGAACGAGCCGGAGACGTTCCCCTTCGTCGGCTCGCTCGCCGACGGGTTCGACCACGAGCGCTTCGACCCGGCCTACTGGGCGAACCTCGAGCGGCGCATCACCCAGCTCGGCGCGCTCGGCATCGAAGCGGACCTCATCCTCTTCCACGCCTACGACCGCTGGGGCTTCGCGGACCTCGGTCCGGCCGTCGACGAACGGTACCTCCGCTACGCCGTCCGCCGGCTCGCCGCGTTCGCGAACGTGTGGTGGTCGATGGCGAACGAGTACGACCTGCTCTGGGCGAAGACGAACGACGACTGGGAGCGTCTCGCGGCGGTCGTCGGCGCGGAGGACCCGCACGGCCACCTCAACTCCATCCACAACTGCCAGGGGTTCTACGACTACACGAAGCCCTGGATCACGCACTGCAGCGTGCAGCGCGTCGACGTCTACCGGACCGCGGAGAACACCGACGCCTGGCGCGAGCAGTGGGGCAAGCCGATCGTCATCGACGAGTGCGCCTACGAGGGCGACATCGACCAGGGCTGGGGCAACATCACCGGCGAGGAGATGGTGCGACGGTTCTGGGAGGGTGCGATCCGCGGCGGCTACGTCGGCCACGGCGAGACCTACCTCAACGACCGGGAGGAGCTGTTCTGGTCGAAGGGCGGGCCGCTCATCGGTTCGAGTCCCGACCGCATCGCGTTCCTGGAGCGCATCTCGGCGGAGTCCCCGACGGGTGTCCTCGACCCGCTGCCCGGCGACTGGGACGTGCCGTGGGGCGGAGTCTCCGGCCGCTACGTCATCGGCTACTTCGGCTTCAACCGGCCGCGGTTCCGCAACGTCTTCCTCCCCGAGGGCGAGTTCCACGTCGACGTGCTCGACACCTGGAACATGACGGTCGAGACCCTCCCCGGCACGTACACCGGTACGGTCCGGGTCGACCTGCCCGGTCGCCAGTTCATGGCGGTCCGCCTCCGCCTCGTGGAGTAGCCGCCCCCGGCCGCCGGGCCCGGCTTGTCCGGTCACCGGGCCCACCCTTCCCGGGCACTGAGCCTGTCGAAGCGCCGAGCAACCTTCCCCGCTCGCTGGCCCACCGGCCACCGGTCACTGGGCCCACCCTCCCCCGGTCACTGAGCCTGTCGAAGTGCCGAGCAACCCTCCCCGCTGACTGGGCCCATCCGCCACCGGTCACTGGGCCCACCGCCACCGGTCACTGGGCCCACCGCCACCGGTCACTGGGCCACCCTCCCCGGTCACTGAGCCTGTCGAAGTGCCGAGCAACCCTCTCCGCGACCCCGCCTCCACACCGTTGACACGTTTGTTCGGACCCTTTACAGTTGTCGGGCATTGACGCAACCCCCGTTGCAACATGCGCAATCGCCCGACGACTGGAGAGCGGCCCATGGATCACGGCACCGGCACCATCCTCCCGGACGGCGTCCTCCGCGGAACCGCCCTCACCGCCCTGCTGCCCACCTGGGTGACGGGCGGCGGTGGCGACGCCGTCATCGACCGCCTCCGTGACGACGCCGTCGTCGACGAACTCGAACGGGCCTTCGCCGAGCCGCCGGTCGACGAGCGCGTCGACTGGTCCGCCGTGCGCATCGCGCAGGTGTCGCACCCCGACCTCCGCGAGCTCGTCGGCCGCAGCATCGCCGAGCTCGCCGCCGAGGCCGGCCAGTCGCCGCTCACCGTCGTCTCGGATACGCTGATCGCCGACCGCCTCACCACCCTCGTCGACCGCCCGTCCTGACCTCCACCATCCGGGACCGTTCTCAGGAGTCCTCCGGCGTGTCACCGGGTTCCCGGCCAGCCGCGCCGCAGATGTCCTGAGAACGGCCCATCCGCACTCGAGGAGAGAACCACCGATGCTTCCACTGCCCGTGTCCATCCAGCAGCACGACGGCGCCTTCACGCTGAGCGAGACGACCGGGCTCGGCGGTGACCGCCGCTTCACGGCCGCGACCCGCTGGTTGCGCGGGGTGCTGCAGACGTCGACCGGGTTCGACCTCGACGCACGGATCGACCTGCGGACCGACAGCATCGCGTTCATCCACGACGACACCGTCGCGGCCGGCGGCTACCGGCTCGTGGTGGACGCGGACGGTGTGCGCATCGTCGCCGCCGACGCCTCCGGCGCGTTCTCCGGTGCGGTGACCCTGACCCAGCTCCTCCCCCCGGCGGTCAACCGCCGTGCGCTCGTCCCCGGCGTCGACTGGACCGTCCCGGCGACGACCATCGACGACGCCCCGCGCTTCGGGTGGCGCGGCGTCATGCTCGACGTGGCACGCCACTTCCTCCCCACGTCCGACGTGCTGCGGTTCATCGACCTCGCCGCGCGCCACAAGCTCAGCGTCCTCCACTTCCACCTCACCGACGACCAGGGCTGGCGCATCCAGATCGACGCCTTCCCGAAGCTGACCGAGGTCGGCGGGTGGCGGACCGAGAGCCAGCGCGGCGCGGCGCGGCACGCTCCCGGCGACGGCCGCCCGCACGGCGGCTTCTACACGAAGGACGACCTGCGCGAGATCGTCGCCTACGCCGCTGAGCGGTCCATCACGGTCGTCCCCGAGATCGACCTGCCCGGCCATGCGCGAGCGATCATCGCCGCATACCCGGAGCTGGGCGTGCCGGATGTGGCGCAGGACGCGGACGAGCCGTCGGTGTGGACGCGGTGGGGGATCAACGAGGCGATCCTCGACATGGGTGAGGAGACGGTCGCGTTCTTCCGCACCGTGTTCGACGAGGTCATGGAGCTGTTCCCGTCGACCTTCATCGGCGTCGGTGGCGACGAGGCGAAGAAGACCCGCTGGGCGGCGAGCGCTCGAACGCAAGCCCTCATGGCCGAGCGTGGGCTCGACTCCGTCGAAGCGCTGCAGGCGTGGTTCATCCGCCAGCTCGAGGCGCACCTGTCCGCCGCTGGCCGACGCCTGTACGGCTGGGACGAGATCCTCGAGGGCGGCGGATTGCCGAAAGACGCGACCGTCGCCTCATGGCGCGGCGAGTTCGGTGCGGTCGCCGCCGCACGCCAGGGCTACGACGTCATCGCCTGCCCGGACGACCGCGTCTACCTCGACTACCGCGAGTCGGAGCTGCCGGGTGAGCCGATTCCGGTCGGCCCGCCGCTGACGGTCGCGGAGGTGTACACCTTCGAGCCGGTGCCGGCTGAGCTGACGGAGGCTCAGGCCGAGCACATCATCGGGGTGCAGGCGAACATCTGGACCGAGCACATGGACACCGCCCGCGTCATCGACTACCAGGGGTATCCGCGGCTGTGCGCCCTCGCCGAGGTCGCCTGGGTCGGCCGCGAGCGCGACCTCGCGGGCTTCGAGGCGCGGCTGCAGCAGCACCTCGCCCGCCTCGACGCCCTCGGGGTCGAGTACCGCCGCGCCACGGGTCCGTTCCCGTGGCAGGAGCGTCCCGACGCCGAAGGTCGGCCGTCCACCCGCGAGCAGCGGGCCGCCCTCGTCGCCGAACTCACGAAGGACATCCGCGCCTGACGCCGGCGGCGGGGCGTGGGCTGGCCGCCCGGTCGCTGAGCCCCACCCCGGCGCTGAGCCACCCACCCGGCCCCTGAGCCTCCCACCCGGTACCTGACCCTGAGCCTGTCGAAGGGCAGCCCCGCAAGATCCTCGTGGGCACTTCGACAAGCTCAGTGACCGGAGGAGGTCCACCGTCGCGCGCTTCGGCCCCTGAGCCTGTCGAAGGGCAGCCCCGCAAGCCCCCGCACGCACTTCGACAAGCTCAGTGACCGGAAGAGGTCCACCGTCGCGCGCACCGGTCCCTGAGCCTGTCGAAGGGAAGCCCCGCACGAGCCCCGTGTCCACTTCGACAAGCTCAGTGACCGGAGGAGGTCCACCGTCGCGCGCTTCGACCCCTGAGCCTGTCAAAGGGCGTCCGCCTCAGGTGACGAGCGCGTACTCGGTCCCCGAGCGCGTGCGTTCGACGAGCTGCGCGTCGACGAGGTACCGCCGGAGCACCGCGACGTCGTCGTGGAACGCGGACAACCGCTCGTTGATCTCGGCTTCGTCGACCACCTCGCCCGGCTGGAGCGCTGATACCGCGACGCGCTGTAACAGCGCCTGCCGTTCGTCGGGATTCGACGGGTACTGCACGATCCGACCGTCGACCAGGAAGCGGTCGACCCCTTCGCGCTTCGGCGGTGCGGCTGCCGCGAGGAGGTCCCGGAACACCCCGCCCGAGACGCGCCCGCCGTCGTCCAGCAGGCCCACCCGGGACAACGTCTGGACGCTCTGCTCGGCCCGTCGCACAGCACGCTGGGTGGCGCCGAGGTCGGGCTCCTGCCCGAGGACGAGTTGCGCGTACACCGTCCGGGCGTCGTCGTTCGCGAGGGCGGCGGCCAGTGCACGCCAGTCCGTCGTCGTCCGTTCCTTGTCCGACATGGCCCCTCCTCCTGCGGTCTACGACATCGTCCTCAACGGTACCCGCGTCGACCGGATCAGCCGATCACCCGTCCTGTCGCCGCGAGGCCGGGACGATGACGACGCTGCAGAGGTGGGTGCCCACCACCGACCATCGGCCGGCGAAGGTGCGCGGCGCGGTCGAACGTGCGGTCGGGCCGGCCGGCGGGACGACCCGCGCATCGAACGAGCCCCGATCCGGGTGGATCACCACCTCACACGCCGTGTAGTCGACCCATCGGCCGGTGAGCGGGTACCACGCCTTGAAGACGCTCTCCTTGACGCTCCACAACACTGCGCTCCACGCGACGGTCGGATGGCTCGAGGCGAGCCGTGTGAGCATGGACGCCTCATCCCCGCAGACGATCGTCGCCGCGACGGCTGGACGGATGGGCCGGTGCACCTCGACGTCGATCCCGATGGCGCTCACGACACCGACGTGACCGACGGCTGCGACCGTGAAACCCGGGCAGTGCGAGAGACTCCCGACGAAGCCGGTCGGCCAGACCGGTTGCCCGCCCTCCCCCGTGGGGATGTCCGTGGAGCGCTGGCCGAGCATTGCGAGTGCCGCCCCGGCGCAGTCGCGCGCCGAGCGGGATTCGGCGCTGCGACCAGCCGAGGTCGGACGGGCCCGGAACGGCCCGGGTGTGGTGCCGACGGACGCCGAGACGACGACCCCCGGCGGAACCTGCATCCGGAGCGCATCGACCACAGCGGCTGCGGATTCAGCCACCCGACCGACGCGGGGACGCCACGCGCGCCGCGGGGTCGGAGGCGGGGATGCCGACCCGGAACCAGGCGACGAGCTGCTCGTCCGGAGCGACCTGCCAGCGTTCGTCGAGCATGGCCCGGGTCTCCGGACAGTCGAGCGGCGCGCTCTGGGGATGCACGTACAGGCCGTGACGTTGAAAGCCGAGCCAGAGCCGGGTGAGCAGTCGCCCAGCGGCGAGTTCCTGCCGGGCCCCGGTGGGTCCGACGACACCGAGGACAGTGCCGGAGCCCTGGGTCGCGGAGGCCGACATCCTCGCCAACAACCCGGGCAGCCCGACGCCGCGAAGCGCGCGGAACACCCGCGGGCTGATCAGCGTCCGCAGGCCGGCTCGTTCGACCTTCGACAGCACGAGCATCGCGTCGTTGAGGCCGTCCTCGTCGTACCGCGGATGTCTTGGTGAAAGCCTGGTCCACTGATCGAGCTCGGCGACGATCGCCTGCTCGCCGAAGAACCACCGGTTGGCTCGCACGAGGATCGGGCGCGCGGCCCGTGTCGGCATGGAGACGAGCCGGAAGCCCATGCGCTCCGTCTCCACCGCGGCTTCCTGGAGGAGGTCGGGTCCGGGAGCGCCGTCCCGCCATCGCCCTCGCCAGACACGTCGCCCACGGACGTCCGCCGAGGAGAACCGCGTCTGGTAGCCCTCCGGGTGGCGCGAGAACCGGCCGACCTCCTCGGTCTCCGCGTCAGCGCCGGTCGAGGCCTCGAAGCCCAGTCCGACACCGGCCGACGCCGCGCAGATGAGGAGCGACTCGACGAACGCCCCGAACGACAGCATCGTGTCGCGTCCTCGCGGATCGCTCGCGCCGAGGGTGCGAGTGCGATCCCGGCGGAGGACGAGTTCGTCGCCCTGACGGTCCACGCCCCACGGCTGCGTGTTGTGGGCGTTCGCCGCGCGAGCCGCCTCGGACACGAGCGCCGAGAGGTCGTGATCGGCCGAGAGGTCGTGATCGGCCGACAGGCCGCTGAACCGCGCGTCCATTCAGCCCTCCGTGATCCCGATGCGGCGGTGGATCGCCGCGAGCCACCGCGGCGCCCACCAGTTGTATCGTCCGGCGGCGCGCATGAAGACCGGGACGAGCACGCCGCGGATCAGGATGGCGTCGATGAGGATCGCGATGCCGGTTCCGATGCCGAGCATCTTGATGATCGACACCCCGGAGGTCGCCATGGCGAAGAACGACACCGCGAGGATCGCCGCAGCGGCCGTGATGATCGGGCCGCTCGCGCCGAGACCGCTCCGCACCGCCTCCGCGAGATCGCCCGTGGCACGGAACCGTTCCTGGATCCGCGCGAGGAGGAACACCTCGTAGTCCATCGAGAGCCCGAAGGCGATGCAGAACAGCAGGATCGGGATCGAGATGGCGATGGGCGACGGGGTGAAGCCGAGCACGTCCGACAGGTTGCCGTCCTGGAAGAGGAACACGATGACGCCCAGGATGCCGACCAGCCCGACCACGTTCAGCACCAGCGCCTTGATCGGGAGCAGCACGCTCCCCGTGAACAGGAAGAGGATGATCAGCGTCATGAGCGCGATGGCAGCGGCGGCGAACGGCAGACGCGCCGAGATGGAGTCACCGATGTCGATCATCTGCGCCGCGAGGCCACCGACCAGGACGATCGAGCCGGCTCCCGGGTCCACCGCGCGGACGTCGCGGACGAGCTCCGAGCCCTCGGGCGAGTACGGGACGACGTCGGTCGCGACCTGCAGCCAGAGCGCCGAACCGTCGCGGAAGTGCTGCTCAGTCCGCGCGTCGGCCGGGACGACGAGGCGTCCGTCGACGAAGCTGCCGAGGGACGTCGTGACGGCCTCGACGCCCGTGATCGAGGAGAGTTCGGTGGCGTACTCGTCGAGCTCTCGGTCCGTCCCCGCCCAGTCCTCGGTGACGACGGAGACGGCGTCCGCCTCGGCGACGTCGAAGTCGGACCGCATGATGTCCGCCACGACACGACTCTCGGCGTCGGCGGGGAGCACCCGTTCGTCGGGTACCCCGAACTCCGCGTGCGTGAACGGCGCGGCCATGGCGATAAGCAGCGCGATCACGGGCACCGCCAACCACGGACGGCGATACGCGTGGTCGCCCACCCGGTACCAGAACCGGCCCTCGGCCCCGGCCGGGCGGCGGGAGCGCAGACGGCCCCAGTCGATCCGGCGACCCAGGAGGGTGAGGGCGGCGGGCAGCAGGACGACCGCGCCCACCACGGAGCAGGCCACGATGACGAGTCCCGCGATGGCGAACGAGCGCAGGAAGTACTGGTCGAACAGCATCAGCGTGGCGAGCGCCGCGGCGACGACGACGCCGCTGAACACGATGGTCCGGCCGGTCGTCCGCCGAGCGATCCGCAACGCCTCCTCGTCGGTGGCTCCACCCGAGCGTTCGTCCCGATAGCGGGTGAGGAACAGCAGGCAGTAGTCGATGGCGAGCCCGAGGCCCAATGCGGTGACGAGGTTGACCGCGAACAGGGAGACCGAGGTGAGCTGCGCGACCACGTTCAGCAGGCCGAGGGAACCGAGGATCGTGACGCCCGCGACGCCGACGGGCAGCAGCGCGGCCACCACTCCGCGGAATGCGAAGAACAGCAGCACGAGGGTGATCGGGATGGCGATCGTCTCCGCGACGATGATGTCCGTCTTGACCTGCGCGTTCAGGTCGTCGTTGATCCCCGCGATGCCGCCGAACCGGACCGTGGCCGACGTCACCTCCTCGGTGATCGTCCCGCGGAGCGCGGTGGTCGCGCGCTGCACGGTGTCCTCGTCTCCGGCGAGCGCCACGAGCACGACGCCGCGGTCGGTGTCGCTCCGCAGCTGCTCCGAGTCGGCGTAGGAGCCGGTGACGCTGGCACCGTCCACCTCGTCCACAGCGCCGACGATGTCGTCGAGCGCCTCCCTGCCGGCGGCGCTGTCGAGTCCGTCGGAGACGTCCACGACGAGGACGAGTTTCGGGTCGCTGCCGGGGAACCGGTCGGCGAGCACGTCCGCTGCAGCCACGGAGTCGGACTGCGGGTCGTCGAACCCGCCCGTCTTGAGGTTGTCGAGGACGTCGGCCCCCGCGATGCCCGCCACGATCGCGAACACCAGGCCGATCAGGAGCGTGATCACCGCCCGCCGTCTGGGTGTCGTTCTGGAGTGGTTCGTCATGCGGATACCTCGATGTCGTGGGTGATGCGGTTGAGTTCGGATGCCGTGATGTCCACGACCCGCTGGATCTGCTCGGCGGTGTGCTCCGCGGTGATGAAGAAGCGGAGGCGTGCCTGGTCGTCCGGCACGGCCGGGTACAGGATCGGGTTGACGCTGAAGCCGTGGTCGAAGAGCGCCGTCGCCAGGGCGAGTGCCCGTTCCGAGCTGCCGACGATGCACGGCACGACGGGCGAGTCGGCACTGTCGCCGATGTCGATGCCGGCGGCCCGGGCCGTCTCGCGGAAGCGGTCGGCGTTCTGCCGCAGGCGGCTGAGGCGCTCGGGCTCGTCGCGCATGAGCCGGAGGGCGGCGAGCGACGCGGCCGCGTTCGCCGGGGTGATGCCGACGCTGTAGACGAACCCGGGCACGGAGTACTTGAGGTAGTCGATCGCGGCGGCGGTGCCACCGACGTAGCCGCCGCATCCGGCGAGGGACTTCGACATCGTGCCGCACCAGAGGTCGATGTCCGAGCGGTCGACACCGAAGTGCTCGCCGACCCCGCCGCCGTTGGCGCCGACCGTTCCGATACTGTGCGCTTCGTCGACGAGCACCAGTGCGCCGTGCCGCCGCTTCAGCTCGATGAGCTGCGGGAGCGGTACGAGGTCGCCGTCCATGCTGTAGACGCCCTCCACGACGATGAGGACTCGGCGGAACCCGCCGCGGATCGCGCTGAGGAGCTCGTCGAGCGCGTTCAGGTCGTTGTGCGGGAAGGACCGCCGGGTGGCTCCGGAGAGCTTCGCCCCCTGGATGATGCTGTCGTGCGCGAGGCTGTCGTGGACGATGAGGTCGCCCGGTTCCACCAGGTGGCCGATGACGCTCACGTTCGTCGCGTGGCCGCTCACCAGGGTGAGCGCGGACTCCACCTGGAGGAGGTCGGCGAGCTCCTGCTCGAGCTCGGCATGGATCGGGCGCTCACCGGACAGGAACCGGCTGGCGGACACCGAGCTGCCGTATCGGGCCACGGCGTCGGCGATCGTCTCGGCGACCACGGGGTGGCCGGTGACACCGAGGTAGTTGTAACTCGAGAAGCTCACCAGCTGGGCGTCGCCGATCGTCGTCGTCGCGTCGATGATCCCCTCATGGAGCAGGAAGTAGGGGTTGCGGTCCGTCTGCTGCCGGCGTTCCCGCATGGCGACCGCCTCCGGGAAGCACTCGATGCGGGCGTCGGCCTCGGTCCATCGGGTCGGGCGGTCGACCGGCGCCGGGGAAGCGGCTGCCACCGGTTTCGTCTCGACCCGCGGGAGCCCGTGCTGCGGCTCCTCGGCGAACGGGTGCAGCAGGGAGCCGACGCCGTCCAGCAGCTGCTCCACGGTGGGCCGTCCGGCGAAGCGCTCGCCGAGCTGCGCCGGGGTCGGCAACGAAGGCCACTCCGTGTGCAGCTGGGTGATCAGCTCACGCATCATCAGCGAATCGAATCCCAGCTGCTCGACGAGGTGCATGTCGGGCCGGATCAGGTCCAGCGGGAACCCGCTGATGCGCGACACCATGCCGAGGATGACCGCGTCGGATTCGGCACGATGCGACCGGGAGGCTGCGAGGCCCATCCGTGCGACCACCTCCGCCTGCGGCGAGCCGGGTTCCGTTGACCAACGGAACGGATCCGTCGACGCGGGCGCACATCCGGCCTGCCCGGAACCCTCGATGAGGCTCAGCTGGCGGTGCATGAGGGCGAGCAGTCCGGGCAGGTGGTCGGCCTGGGCGTCGGCGGCTCGCGGCTGGATCGACGGTCCTGCCGACGGTCGTCCGGCGAGGGGGGAGGACGGCAGATCGCGGGGGTTGTGGTGCATGGAGTGGGGATCCTGTTCGACGGGGGAGGGTGGTCGGTGCGGCTCGGATGTGGGTTCTCGGGGTGTGGTCGTCGGGTCGGTGGCGTCCGGTCGGACGACCCAGTACGGCTCGGTCGGGAGCGGCGCGATCGGCAGCGCCACACCCGCGGTGTCTGGTGGGACGAGCGATGCCAGGTCGAGGTCGGCGCCCAGCACCGTCAGCCGACCGAGCAGTCGGAGGAAGGTCGACGCGTCGTCCGGCGCCGACGCGCTGCTCGGGATGACGTGCACGTCGGGCGCATCGCCCAGGGAACGTCGGATGGACCCGAGCAGTGCCGAACCCCCACCGATCTGGACGTAGACGCCGACGCCGGATGCGGACGCCGACTCGATCGCCTCGCGGAACCGCACCGTGGAGAAGACGTTCTCCTCGAGCTGACGGCCCAGCTCCTCGCTCGTCTCCACCGTGCGGCCCGTCACGGTGGAGACGAGCTGCAGCTGCGGCGCACGAGGTCGGAACCGCGAGAGGTCCGCGACGAGGGCCGGCCGGATCGGCTCGAGCAGGGGCGAGTGGAACCCGGTGGCGACGCGCAGTGGTTGTGTCGACACCCCGTGCTCGACGCACCGTTCCGCAACGGTGCGCAGGGCCTCGCCGGTTCCACTCACCACCGTCTGCCGGGGATCGTTGGCGGCCGCGATCCACGCGTCGTCGATGCCGCTGAGGAGCGCTGCGGCCCGCTCGGCGTCGCAGCCGAGGGCCGTCATGCCGTCGCCGTGTCGCGTCGCAGCCGATCGCATGTGGTGTCCGCGGACCGCGGCGAGCCGCACGGCGTCGGGCGCATCGAGCACGCCGGCTGTCGCCAGGGCGGGAAGCTCGCCGACGCTGTGCCCGATGACGAGGTCGGGCTCCACGCCGATCTCGCGCAACAGCGCCACGGCGGCGAGCGCCGTCACCGCGAGCGCGGGTTGGCAGACCTCGGTGGACGTCAGACGGTCGATTCCGGAGGGGGTGTCGGCGTCGGCCGCGGAGAGCGCCGCGAGCACATCGACCCCGGTCTCGTCGAGCACCTGCTCGTTCAAGGTCTCGGCCACTGCTCGGAAGGCGGGGAATCGATCGAGGAGGTCCGACTGCATCCGCGGTGTCTGGCTGCCCTGCCCGGGGAAGACGAAGGCGATCCGCCGGGCGGCCTCGTCGACACGGACCCCGGTGCAGACGTCCGCGGAGATCGCCCCGGTGGCTCCGCTAGCGAGCTGCTCCACGGCGGCCGACAGCCCGGAGATCAGCTCGGCGGCGGTGCGGCACACCACCGCCAGACGGGTGCTCGCGAGCGACCGGGAGCTCAGGGTCCGTGCGAGGCCGGCGATGGACGGCGCGTCGGCGGCCTCGAGGACGGCGAGGACCGCACGGAGGTGCTCGCCGAGCAGCGTGGGGTCGGCGGCCGAGAACACGAGCAGGTGCGGGAGCGTTTCGTCGGCCGGTCCCTCGGCGGCACGCCGACGGACTCGACCTGCTCGCGCCGGCGGTGATTCGAGCACGACGTGAGCGTTGGTGCCGCCGAACCCGAACGAGCTGACGCCGATCAGGCCCAGAGCGTCGTCGCCCGGATCGATGGTGCGGGAGGCGAGCGCCAGGCGGCCGTCTCGGAGGGCCTCGGTGTGCGCCTCCGAACGCAGGCGGGGCTGCCCGGGGACGACCCGATGCCTCGCCATGAGTGCCGCTTTGACGATGCTGGCGATCCCGGCCGCCGCCATCGTGTGCCCCACGAGCGCCTTCACCGCCGTGACCGTGGCGGTCCGGCGCGGCGATGCCCCGAGACGACGCAGCGCCGCCAGCGATTCCAGCTCGGTGCGGTCACCCACCGGGGTGGCCGTGCCGTGCGCCTCGACGACGCCCAGGTCGGCGGGGTCGGCAGCGGCGTCCTCGTAGGCCCGGCGGAGTGCTGCCAGCTGTCCATCCGTCGTCGGCGTCATCGGCCCTTCGGCCCGGCCGTCGTTGGACACCCCGGAGCCGCGGATGACCGCGTAGACGTCGTCGTGGTCGTCGATGGCGGCCTCGAGCGGTTTGACGACGATCATGCCGACGCCCTCGCCGAGGAGGAATCCGTCGGCATCGCCGTCGAACGGTCGGCACACCCCGCTCCGTGACAGCGCACCGATCCGGGAGAAGGCGACCATCGCATCCGGGACGAGACTCAGGTTGACACCGCCGACGAGCGCCGCCGAGCACTGCCCGGACCGGATGGCGGCGATCGCCTGGTGGAGCGCGACGAGGCTGCTGGAGCACGCGGCGTCGACCGCGAAGCTCGGGCCGCCGAGGTCGAGCGTGCTGCTCACCAGCGCCGGCCCCATGTTCGGCAGGCATCCCGGCATCGAGAACGCGTGGAACGGGCGCACACCGGCGACGCGCGCGCCCATCGCCGCCGTGAGGTCGGGGCCGGCGTGTTCCGCGTGGACCGAGTCGTCGCCGAGGAGCTGCGCCCGGATGCGGAGCGAGGAGAGTTCGCGGTAGTCGTTCGCCGCCATCCCGACGAAGACGCCGATGGACGACCGGTCGATGCGACGACGTTCGAACCCGGCGTCGATCCAGGCGGCTCGCGCTGCCTCGAGGAGCAGGCGATGTTGCGGGTCCATCGCGTGCGCGCGACTGGGTGGGATGCGGAAGTGCCGCGCGGCGAACTGCTCGACGCCGTCGATGAAGGACCCCTGGTCGGAGTAGGCGTGATGCACCGCTCGTGGGTCGTGGGGCGCGAAGAAGGTGGCGTGATCCCATCTCGAGCGGGGGACGGCGGAGCCGGTGCGTCGGGCCGCCAGGATGTTGCGCCAGTACTGGTGGGCGTCTGCCGCGCCACCGAAGCGGGCGGACAGGCCGACGATGGCGAGTGGTCGAACGGGCACGACGAGAGAACCTCCGAGGGTGTTGATCGCGGATGGAACGAGGGGGCAGGTCGGCATGTCGACGACTCCGAGCGGAGTGGGTCGAGGTCCAGGGGCCGCCTCGCGGTGAGGAGAGCCGGCCCGTGGGCACGCCACAGCTCGACTGTAGTCATCTGAAACATCAGTTTGGATGCTCGTTCAGAATCTGTGGATAACTCGCGAGACAGCGCAACCCCCAGCCGGTGCGGAGGGTCGGCTGGAACACTGGCGATATGACGACCATCACGCTGACCAAGGGCCTCACCGCCTACCGCGCCGACCCGCCGAAGGGCGTCGAGCTCCGCGGCGGGCTCGTGCTCATCCACGAGATCTGGGGCCTCGTCCCACACATCACCGACGTCGCCGACCGGTTCGCCGCGGAGGGGTACCTCGTCATCGCACCCGACATCCTGAGTGGCGCCGGCGTCACGCCCGAGATCGGTGCGGAGCTGGAGAGCCTCGTCTTCAACAGCGACGAGGCGACGAGGACCGCGGCACAGCCGAAGCTGCGCGAGAAGCTCTCGGCCTCGAAGTCGCCCGAGTACGCCGAGGAGGCGCTCGGGTACCTGGGGAAGGCCGTCGACGCCCTGTTCGACGAGGAGGGGATCGACGGCCGCGTCGCCGTCGTCGGCTTCTGCTTCGGTGGTGGCTACAGCTTCGCGCTCGCCGCGGCCGACCGCCGCATCCGTGCCGCTGTCCCGTTCTACGGCTACCCGCCGGAGCCCGAGGCCGTGACGAGCATCGCCTGCCCCGTCCTCGCGTTCTACGGCGACCAGGACGAGGGCCTCATGCAGAGCCTGCCCGAGCTGACCACGACGATGGAGGACGCGCGTGTCGAGTTTACCGCGACCGTCTACCCCGACGCCGGTCACGCCTTCTTCAACGACACCAACACGATCACCTACCGTGAGGACGCTGCCGCCGACGCCTGGGTGAAGACGCTCGCGTTCCTCGACACCTCACTCGGCAACGCCTAGCCCGAGCGATCCGCATCCGTTCGCCCATTCTTGGGCGAAGAAACGCCCGCTCGCCCAAGAACGGGCGAGCGGGCGTTTGTGTGAAGCGGCGGAGGCCTACGCGCCCTTGAGGCGGGTGGCGAGGTAGGCGTACAGCTCGTCGATGGCGACACGCTCCTGCTGCATGCTGTCGCGGTCGCGGACCGTCACGGCGTTGTCCTCGAGCGAGTCGAAGTCGACGGTCACGCAGTACGGGGTGCCGATCTCGTCCTGACGACGGTAGCGGCGGCCGATCGCACCCGAGTCGTCGAAGTCGATGTTCCACGAGCCGCGCAGCTCGTCGCCGATCTGGCGGGCGAGCGGCGACAGCGCCTCGTTGCGGGACAGCGGCAGCACGGCGACCTTGACGGGCGCGAGACGCGGGTCGAGGTGCAGCACGGTGCGCTTCTCGATCTTGCCCTTGGCGTTCGGCGGCAGCTCCTGCTCCTCGTACGCGTCGACGAGGAAGGCCATGAGCGCACGGGTCAGACCGAACGACGGCTCGATGACGTACGGCATGTACCGCTCGTTCTTGGCCTGATCGAAGTAGCTGAGGTCCTTGCCGGACTGCTCGGCGTGCACCTTGAGGTCGTAGTCGGTGCGGTTCGCGACGCCCATGAGCTCGCCCCACTCGCTGCCGGCGAAGCCGAACTTGTACTCGATGTCGACGGTGCGCTTCGAGTAGTGCGCCAGCTTCTCCTGCGGGTGCTCGAACCAACGGATGTTGTCGGGCGTCATGCCGAGGTCGATGAACCAGGCCCAGCAGAGGTCCATCCAGGTCTGCTGCCACTCGTCGTCCGTGCCGGGCTCGACGAAGAACTCGATCTCCATCTGCTCGAACTCGCGGGTGCGGAAGATGAAGTTACCGGGCGTGATCTCGTTGCGGAACGCCTTGCCGATCTGGCCGATGCCGAACGGCGGCTTCTTGCGGGCCGTCTGCAGCACGTTCGCGAAGTTCGTGAAGATGCCCTGCGCGGTCTCGGGACGCAGGTAGTGGAGACCAGACTCGTCGTCGACGACGCCGAGGAAGGTCTTCAGGAGGCCGGACATCTGGCGGATCTCGGTCCACTGGCCGATCTTCGAGGGGTGCTCGGGGTCGGGGATGTCGGCGAGGCCGTTCTCCGGCGGGTGGCCGTGCTCGGCCTCGTACGCCTCGAACAGGTGGTCGGCACGGTACCGCTTGTGGGTGATGAGCGATTCGGTGAGCGGGTCGCTGAAGACCTTGACGTGACCGGACGCCTCCCAGACCGGGGTGGGCAGGATGACGGCGGAGTCGAGACCGACCATGTCGCCGCGGCCACGGACGAACGCGTTCCACCACTGGCGCTTGATGTTCTCCTTGAGCTCGACACCCAGGGGCCCGTAATCCCACGCAGACCGCGTACCGCCGTAGATGTCTCCCGACGGGAAGACGAAGCCGCGGTGCTGGGCCAGGGTGATGACGGACTCGAGATGGGACTGCTCTGCCATGGGTGTGGATCCTCCGTGCCGCTTGCCACGCGGCGGTACCTTCCGGTGCTGACGCCTGGCTGGCGCCCGCTCCCGGAACCCCTCAATCCTATGGGCGAGCCCGTGAGGACGCCCAACGGCCCTTGTCCCGCTCGGGGCGGCCGCTTAGCCTGACAACCATCGCGGTACGCAGGATGGAGCATCGATGGACTGGCTGTGGAACCTCGACGTCATCGACGGTCCACTCGTCTGGGTGCTCGACGGGCTCAGCATCGCCGGCCTGCTGTACCTCGTCATCCGTCGGTCCGGGTTGCTGTGGTACCTGAGCGCCGCCATCGCCCTCCTGGCCGGCGCGCTCCTCGCCCTGGGGACGGTGTGGCTGGTCTTCGACGTGCTCAACCTCTTCGGCGGGCCGTTGATCCGCTCCGCGGAGCCCTGGTTGATCGGCGTCTTCGCCGGCATCGCGCTCGCCGTCCTGACGATCTGCTGGCGCGTCTCATGGCAGCGGCGCGTCATCGCCGTCGCGTGCATCCTCGTCTTCGGCGCGACCGCGGCGCTGGGCGTCAACGGCGCGTACGGTGTCCAGACCACCCTCGGGTCGATGTTCCACGTCCAGAACCGCAAGCCGATCACCCTCGTGACGCCGACGAGCACGCCCACCGGCGATCCGGCCCGTCCGCTGTACGAGACGTGGAAGCCGCCGGCCGATCTGCCGAAGACAGGCAGGTTCGGCCCGCTTCCCACCGGCGACCGGATCCCGAACACGAACTCCGGGTTCAACGCCCGCCCGGCGCAGGTCTACTACCCACCCGCTGCACTCGTGAAGGATCCCCCGGCGCTCCCGTTCGTCCTCATGATGATGGGACAACCGGGTGACCCCGACGCGAAGTGGATCGGCGAGGCGCTCGACGCGATCGCCGCCGACAACCAGGGGCTCGCCCCCATCGCGCTCGTCGTGGACCAGCTCGGCGACCCCTCCGTGGATCCGCTGTGCATCGACGGGCGGTACGGGAAGGTGGAGACCTACGTCACGCAGGACGTCCTCCCCTGGGCGAAGGCGAACCTGCACATCCTCCAGTCGCCGAAGGATTGGACGGTCGCCGGATACTCGGCCGGCGGCAGCTGTGCGATCTACTACGGAGCCAAGTACCCGCAGACCTTCGGCAACGTCGTCAGCGTCTCGGGTGAGGAGTATCCCGGAGCCGGCCTCCCTGCGGACAACCTGCGCGTGATGTTCAACGGCGACCAGAACGCGTACGACGCGATCAAACCGGCGACCATCATGGCGAAGACGACGTACGCCGACACGGAGGCGTTCTTCTCCGCCGGGACGGCGGACGCGGCCTACACCGACATGATGCGGCGCGCCGCAGCCACCGCGACGGCGGCCGGCTGGAAGGTCCAGACCTTCGCGATACCGGGTGGCGACCACGGCGCCAGCTCGCTCACGGGCGGGCTGGACCAGACGCTCCGTGCGCTCTACCCGCGGATCGGTCTCCAACGACCGTGACGGGGCTCTGCCACCCCGGCTTCCACTCCATCGTGGGCTGTGGAGAACTTCGGCGGCGATCTGAACCGATTGGTTATGGTCGATGCCCATGACCACCCAGCTCCCGCCGATGCCACAGCCCCTCCTCGTCCAGATCGGCAACATCAGGGTCACTGAGGACGTGATCATGACCCCCGCCGGCACGTGGCCACTCGCGGACGTCAACGTGACGTCGAGCGATCAGACCTCGACGACCACCCACACCCCGGCGTGGGCCATCGTGCTGGTCATCGTGTTGATCTGGTTCTTCTTCCTCAGCCTGCTGTTCCTGTTCGCGAAGGAGAGGCGCGTCTCGGGGTTCGTCTCCGTGAACGTCCAGGCCGGCCCGTACACCTACACCGAGCAGGTCCCGATCTCGACCGACTTCGCCCGACACGACACCATGAACCGCGTCGGCTACACCCAATCACTGATCGGACAGGCAAGGCACCGGGCGATCGCGAACCGAGCGGCGGAGTCCTCCCGGCGCCCTGAGGTGCGGTGACCAGTCGGTCGAGGGCCGCTCACGCGACGAGATGACTCATTCGGGTGGCGGCGCGAGGGACGCACCCTCGAGGAAGGCGCCCATGACGAGTTCGTGACGCAGCTCGCCGAGGGTGCCGTCGAGACGGCCGATGAGGGTCTCGACGCCCATCCGGCCGAGTTGGGCGGCGGGCAGCAACGTGACGGCGAGTGCCGGGTCGGCCGCTTCCGACACCTCTCGTGTGGAGGCGACGAGGACGACGGACAGGTCGTCGGGGACCGAGACGCCGCGCCTGCCGAGCTCGCTCACGAAACCGAGGGCCGCCCGATCGTTGAGCACGAGGACGGCGGTGACCTCGGGCGCCTCTTGCTGGAGGGTCGCCGCGATCGCGCGACCACCGGCCGGATCGGGAGTGCACTGGAGCGTCCGAGCGCGGAGCCCACGGGCCGCGCACACGGCGTGGAAGGTCTCCTGCACGCGGACCACCGGGCCGTAACCGTCGAGATCGGCCCGTTCGACCTCCTCGAGCAGGGCGAACTCCCGATGACCGAGGGCCTGCAGGCGGTCGATGGACAACTCGACCATCCCCTCGAAGTCGACGTCGACGTAGTCGAGACCGGAGGGGTCGCGCGTCCGACCGATGAGCGTCAGTGGCGTCCCGGCCGCGAGCAGACGGTCGACCCGATGGTCGTCGAGCCGCACCTCCATGAGGATGACGCCGTCGATGAGGCCATCGGAGGTGAACTCGCGAAGCGCCTCGGGGTCGCTCGGCTCCGGCCAGAGGACGACGGTGTACCCGAGCTCGGCCGCAGCCTCCGCAGCACCGGTGAAGAAGCGGGCCGCGTTGTCGGACAGTCGATGCTGGAGCACCGGGAACAGCAGTGCGATGATCCGGGTCCGACGGCTCGCGAGCGCGCGGGCGACCGCGTTCCGGCGGAAGTCCAGTTCGACCATCGCCGACTCCACCCGCAGTCGGGTGGCCGGGGACACCGGCTTCGAATCGTTGACGACGAACGACACCGTGGCGACCGAGACCCCTGCGAGTCGCGCGACGTCACGCATCGTTGCCATGGATCCCCGTTCAGGTGCGGTGCTGTCCGGTCAGTCTCTCACGGATCACGATTCGGTAAACCGGTTAAATTGCTTCTTGACGACTCCGGCGACGCGGTGCATGCTGGTTCCCGAAGCGCGCAGTAAACCGGTTAACTTTTCGGCCTGCGCGATCCGACCTCGACCGGCGAAGGAGCCGTGCTGATGCCTGTACCGACCACGGACGACAACCGGTCCGAGCAGCCACTGCGCGTCGCGATCGTCGGGTACAGCTTCATGGGCACCATCCACGCGCAGGCCTGGACCACCGCTCCCCGCTTCTTCGACCTCGGCCGCCGGGTCGACCTCGTCGCAGTCAGCGGTCGCGATGCCGACGCCGCCCGCGCGTTCGCCGACCGGTTCGGGATCGCCGACGTCGAGACCGACTGGCGAGCGCTCCTCACCCGTGGCGACATCGACGTGATCGACATCTGCACCCCGGGCCACCTCCACGCCGAGATCGCGATCGCCGCGCTCGACGCCGGTATCCACGTCCTGTGCGAGAAGCCGCTCGCGAACACGCTCGAGGAGGCCGAGCGGATGAACGCCGCGGCCGAGCGGGCGGCGGCGCGCGGCGTGCACGCGATGGTCGGCTTCAGCTACCGACGCACCCCCGCGCTCGCCTATGCACGACGGCTCGTCACCGACGGCCGCCTCGGGACGATCCGACACATCCGGGCCCAGTACCTGCAGGACTGGATCGCGGATCCCACCTTCCCGCTCGTCTGGCGACTCGACGCCGACCAGGCCGGCTCCGGTGCGCTCGGCGACCTCGGCGCCCACATCATCGATCTCGCACGGTTCGTCACCGGGCAGGAGCTGACCGGCGTGAGTGCCCTGACCTCGACCTTCGTCACCGAGCGGCCGCTCCCCACCTCGTCGAGCGGCCTCAGCGCCACCGCGGGCGACGATCCTGAGGATGGCGACGCGGCGGAATCCCTCACCGGCCGGGTGACCGTCGACGACGCGGTCGTGTTCATCGCCCGCACCGACGGCGGCGCCCTGGCGACCTTCGAGGCCACCCGCTTCGCCACCGGCCGCAAGAACGCGATGCGGCTCGAGGTCGACGGATCCGACGGATCGCTGGTCTTCGACTTCGAGCGCATGAACGAGCTGCAGTTCCACGACCACACGCTCCCGGCCGAGGAAGCGGGCTTCCGGCGCATCCTCGTCACCGAACCCGGTCACCCGTACGCGGACGCCTGGTGGCCGGCCGGGCACGGCCTCGGCTACGAGCACACCTTCGTCCACGAGGTCGCCGACCTCGCCCGTGACCTCGCCGCCGGCCGGGCGCCCGAACCGGGCTTCGCCGACGGCCTGATGGTGCAGCGCGTGCTCACCGCGGTCTCGGCGAGCGCCGACGCAGGCGCCGCTTGGATCCCACTCGACCACTGACCGAACCACCCACCGCACCACGATCACCACCGCATCACGAACACCACTCACCAGGCAAAGGAGCCATGACATGAGATCCACGACCACCCGCGACACCCGGCCTCGCATCATCCGTCGGCCGCACGTGCTCGGATCGCTCGCGATCCTCGCGATCACCCCGTTCGCCCTCACCGCGTGCAGCGGTGGCGGTGGCGCGGCGGCCGGAGGCGACGCCGGCACCCTCACGATCCTCGACTACTACAACAACGAACCCGACAAGACCCTCGTGGGCGACGCCCTCGACCGGTGCGCGGACGACGTCGGCGTGAAGATCAAGCGCGAGACCGTCCCCGGCAAGGACCTCATCCAGAAGGTGCTCCAGCAGTCGTCGTCCAAGACGCTGCCCGACGTCCTCATGCTCGACAACCCGGACGTCCAGGAGATCGCCGCGACCGGCGGACTCTCGCCACTCAGCGACTACGGCGTCGACACCTCGGGCTTCGCGAAGGGCATCCTCGACGCGGCGAGCTACGAGGGCGAGGTCTACGGCCTGGCGCCGACGGTCAACACCCTCGGCCTCTTCTACAACGAGGATCTCCTCGCCGCGAAGGGCATCACCCCGCCGACCACGTGGGACGAACTCAAGACGGCCGCCGCTGCACTGACCGAGGGCGACACCTACGGGCTGGCCTTCAGCTCCATCGCCACCTACGAGGGCAGCTGGCAGTTCCTGCCGTTCATGTGGACCAACGGCGGCGACGAGGCCGACCTCACGACGCCCGCCGTCGCCGAGGCGCTCCAGCTGCAGGTCGACCTCGTGAACTCGGGGTCGGCGTCGAAGAGCGTCATCAATTGGTCGCAGGCCGACGTGAACGACCAGTTCATGGCCGGCAAGGCCGCGATGATGATCAACGGCCCGTGGCAGATCCCGGCCCTCAGCGCCGACACGAACCTCAAGTACGGCAGCGTCCAGGTTCCGGTCAACAAGGCCGGCCAGACGCCCGTCGCCCCGCTCGGCGGCGAGGTCTGGACCGTCCCCGTGACCGGCGACAAGGACAAGCAGGCGAAGGCGGCGAAGTTCGTCGAGTGCATCTCGAGCGACGAGAACCAGCTCGCCCTCGCCGAGGCCCGCTTCACCGTCCCGACGAAGACGGCCCTGGCCGAGCAGTACGTCGCGAAGGTCCCCGAGATGGCCGCGTTCACGGAGCAGGTCGCCAACGCCCGCTCGCGCACCGGCGAGCTCGGCGAGGAGTGGCCCGAGGCCGCGACCGAGATCTACACCGCCATCCAGCTCGCCCTGACCGGGCAGGCGACGCCTGAAGAGGCGTTCAAGCAGGCGGCCGCGGGCTGATCCCGATGAGCAGCGGCATCGCCGGAGCATCGCTCCAGGACCGGAAGACCGACCAGCGGTCCAGCGGCACCGGCGGGGGCGCGCCGACCAAGCGCACCCCCGCCGGGGCCGGCCGCCGGTCCCGACGCTTCCGCCGGGAAGACCTGATCAAGCTCGGCTTCGTCCTCCCCGCAGCGCTCTACATCGTCCTCTTCTTCGGCTACCCGGTCGTCAAGAACGTCACGATGAGCTTCCAGGAGTACACGACGAAGACGTTCTTCACGGGCGAGGCTCCGTGGGTCGGGTTCGCGAACTACGTGACCGTGTTCAGTTCCCAGCTGTTCACGCCGGCACTGCTCAACACGGCATTGTTCACGGTGGGGTCGATCGCCGGGCAGTTCGTGATCGGGCTCGCGCTCGCCGTCTTCTTCAAGCGACGCTTCCCCCTGAGCTCGTTCCTCCGCGCGATGCTGCTGCTCCCCTGGCTGCTCCCCCTGATCGTGTCGAGTGCCACCTGGCGGTCGATCCTCGACCAGGACAGCGGCGTCCTGAACGCCGCCCTCGGATCCATCGGCCTGTCGGGCGTCCCGTGGCTGACGAGCCCGTCGGTGGCCCTGTTCGCGGTCGTCCTCGTCAACATCTGGATCGGCATCCCGTTCAACGTCACGATCCTCTATGGCGGCCTCCAGGACATCCCCGACGAGCTCTACGAGGCGGGAGCGCTCGACGGCGCGACCGGCTGGAAGGCGTTCCGCCACATCACCTGGCCGAACCTCAGGCCCGTGGTCAGCGTCGTGCTCGTGCTCGGCGTCGTCTACACGATCAAGGTGCTCGACATCATCCTCGGCCTCACGAACGGCGGGCCGGCGAACGCCACCCAGACCCTCGCGGTGCGGTCGTATCAGGAGTCGTTCGTCAACTTCGAGTTCGGTGTCGGTGCGGCCTTCAGCAACATCCTCATCGTCATCTCGCTCCTCTTCGCCATCGTCTACCTGCGCGTGAACCGACGCGCGGTCGACGAGTAAGGACACGGACCCTCATGACCACGACCAGCATCGTGACCGGCGGCCGGCAGACGCGCCGCTTCGCACCGGTCGGCCCGCGTCGACACCGCGGCGACCGACGCCACCTCGGCTCCACCGTCCTCGGCATCCTCATCCTCGCGATCATGCTCTTCCCCGTCTACTGGATGGTGAACGCGTCCCTGCAACCCTCCGGAAACACGCTCACGGGGGACTTCTTCCCGGTGAACCCGAGCTTCGCCGGGTACGAGAAGGCGATCGCCGACCAGGGCGGGCACCTCGTCACGAGCCTCGTCATCTCGCTCGGCACCGTCGTCCTGACCCTCGCGATCGCGGCCCCAGCGGCCTACGCCCTCGCGCAGTTCAGGTTCCGGTGGATCAGCATCGCCCTCCTCGTGATCCTGATCGCCCAGATGATCCCGGGCATCGTGATCGCGAACGCCCTCTATTCGGCGTACAACGACCTCGGCCTGCTCAACTCGATCCCCGGGCTGATCCTCGCCGACGCCTCGCACGCCATCCCGTTCGCGATCCTCATCCTGCGGGCGTCGATGCAGACCATCCCGCCGTCGATCGTGGAGGCGGCACGGGTCGACGGCGCGGGGCACGTGCGGGCCTTCGTCTCGATCGTCCTCCCGGTGAGCCGCAACGTGCTCATCACCGCCGGCCTGTTCGCCTTCCTCTTCTCCTGGAGCGACTTCCTGTTCGCCCTGACGCTGACGACGACGGAGGACGTCCGGCCAGTGACGCTCGGCATCTACCAGTACCTCGGCTCGCAGGTCTCGAACTGGAGCGCGGTGATGGCGACCGCCGTCCTCTCGTCCCTGCCCGCGATCCTGCTGCTCGTCATCGCCCAGCGGTTCATCGCCGCGGGCGCGACAGGCGGCGCCGTGAAGTGACCGACGACCTCTCCGACACCCTCTCCGACCACGCAACGCATCCTCGAAGGAGCACCACCATGTCCGACAGCAGCACCCCCATCCGCGTCCTCGTCTGGGGCGAGAACCGCCACGAGCAGATCGAGGAGAAGGTCCGCGCCATCTACCCGGATGGCATGCACACGACCATCAAGGAGGGCATCGAGGAGCACCTCGGCGCCGACGCCGTGGTCACCACGACCACGCTCGACGAACCGGAGCACGGGCTCACCGAGGAGGTGCTCGCCGCGACCGACGTGCTCGTCTGGTGGGGCCACGCGGCTCACGGCGAGGTCGCCGACGAGGTCGTCGAGCGCGTGCACCAGCACGTGCTCGCCGGTATGGGCCTGCTCGTGCTGCACTCCGGCCACTGGTCGAAGATCTTCGGCAAGCTCATGGGCACCTCGTGCACGCTCCGGTGGCGGTCGGAGGAGGACCGCGAGATCGTCTGGACCGTCGACCCCACCCACCCGATCGCCCAGGGGATCCCGCACCCGTTCATCATCCCGGCGCAGGAGATGTACGGCGAGTTCTTCGACGTCCCCGCGCCCGACGAGCTCGTCTTCCTGTCGACCTTCACCGGTGGCGAGGTCTTCCGTTCCGGCATGACCTACAAGCGCGGCTTCGGCAAGATCTTCTTCTTCTCCCCCGGCGACCAGGATTACCCGGTCTACCACCACGAGCACGTCCGTCGCGTCCTCGCGAACGGCGTCCGGTGGGCGCGGACGCTGCGTCCGGAACGCGCGGTGCCGGTCCTGCTGCGGTACGAGACCGAGGACTTCTACAACGGCCGCGGGTACGAAGGGGCGCTCGCGCGATGAGTGCTCCTGTCGACGGTGGCTTCGCGACGGTCGCGGACACCACCAGGCCGGTCCGGCTCGTGCTCGTCGGTGCGGGTGGGATGGGACGGGCGTGGTTGCGGACGATCCTCGCGAACCCGGACACGGAACTCGTCGGCGTCGTCGACCTCGACACGGCCCTCGCCGAGTCGGCGGTGACCGACGCCGGGCTCCGGGTGGGCCCCGAGGGTGTCGTCGTCGGCACCAGCGTGTCGGTCGTCGCCGAGGCGACGGGGGCGGATGCGGTCGTCAACGTCACCGTGCCCGCCGCGCACCACCCGGTGAACACCGAGGCGCTCTTCGCCGGGTTGCCGGTGCTCTGCGAGAAGCCGATCGCGCCGACGGTGGCGCAGGCCCTCTCGTTGGCGGCGACGGCGGAGGCCAGCGGGCAGCTGCTCATGACGAGCCAGTCGCGTCGCTACTACGCGTCGATCGCCGCCTTCCGGGAGCAGGTCGCGACGCTCGGTCGGCTCGGGTCCGCGACGACCGAGTTCTTCAAGGCACCGCACTTCGGTGGCTTCCGCGAGGAGATGCCGCACGTGCTGCTCGTCGACATGGCGATCCATGCCTTCGACGCCGCCCGCTACGTCCTCGGCAGCGACCCGATCGCCGTGTACTGCGAGGAGTACAACCCGGGGTGGAGCTGGTTCTCCGCCGACGCCGCCGCGACCGCGATCTTCGAGTTCGCCGGAGGAGTCCGCTACACCTACAGCGGCAGCTGGTGTGCGGACGGCGTGGAGACCTCGTGGAACGGCAGCTGGCGGGTGAACGGCGAGCACGGTACGGCCGTCTGGGACGGCGACTCCGCTCCGCAGCGGCAGCTCGCGCCGCAGGGCGGATCTCCGTCGGCGGTCGAGACCGCTGAGCTCGAGCCGGACGTGCCGGAGGAGATCGCTGGCTCGCTCGTCGAGTTCGTGGATGCCCTGCGCACGGGGCGTGTCCCGTCGGGTGAGGTGCACGCCAACGTGCTGAGCCTCGCGATGGTGGAGGCCGCCGTGCGGTCCGCCGAGTCCGGCGAGCGCGTGGTCATCGCCGACGTGCTCGCCCAGGCGCACACGCGGGCGATCGAGGCCGAGCCTCGCGACGACGTCCGGGCCACGCTCGTCGCCTCTCGCTGAGGTGCGCCGGATCGTCGCCCGCGCACCCCGCGAGCGACGATCCGCCTCACCCCACATGCCGGTCGAGACTGGCGTACGGTCAGCTCAGACGCGACCAAGCGTCTCGGACGGTCGTGAGCGCAGTTTCCGGGTCCACGTCGATACGGCCCTGGTGAGCCAGCGCGCGCTGCCACTCGACGCCGTCCGGTGCCGTGTCAAAGGTCCGTGCGTTGGGTCGCCCACCCGGCCCGATGGTTGCGAACAGGCGTGCCGCCTCGACGTCGAACGCGCCGTGCGCTTGGAGCGCCCACAGGTCGTACAGATCACGCGGCGCCCTGCGATCGGCCCAGGCGGAGACCTTCGCCGCCACGAACGCCGAACGGGTCGGCACCGTGAGCCACGCGGGCGGCGCGTCACTGTACCGCTGCACCAGTTCGAGGCGTTCCGTCGGCCACTTCGGGTAGCCGACCTGGTCGAGGAGCTGCACCTGGATGCTGCTGGCATCGACGCTGAGGACGACCGGTTCGGAACCGCGAGTCGCGTCGAATCCTGGAAGGAACTGCACCTCACCGAAGGTCCGCTGCAGTGAGCCTCGGACCGCTTGTTCGATTCGGCGGCCGACCTGCGCCCGCGACCCGACGGCGATGAGGTCGATGTCTTCACTCAGCCGGAGGAACGGGAGATGGGTCCGCGCGAGAGCCGTGCCCCCGAAGAAGATCACTTCGTCGGCGACGGTCTCCGAAAGCGCTGCCAGCACATGGGAGATCAGATGGTCTCGGACCACCTGCGCGGTCTCGACGCCGAACTGGTCCTCGATTCGCCTGCGCTCGGCTGCACTGAGGACGCCGGGGGTCGGAGTCCGTTCAGCTGCCATCCTCGGCCTCCTCCCGCCTCGAGATGAGCGCTCGCACGGCATCGTTCATCCGCCCGTGGCGTGAGGCGATCCGTTGGAGTTCACCCGCATCGACTCGAGGGGCGAGGTTGGTCACCGCCTCTGCAGCTCCTGCGGACATGCCTCCAAGCCCAGGCCGCATGAGGAGGTCGAACGCGGTCTGCTCCACCGTCGTGACGAGCCCGCTCCCGAGATCCAACCGTTCGAGGCGGGCCTCCAATCGGTCCACGTCACGCGCGACGAACACGACCTCGCCACCAGCGGACAACCGGATGGAATTCCGCTTCGACGGCACCGCGATCGTGGTCACCGCGACCGCACGAGGGATGGCTCGATGAAAGCGAGCAGCGCCGAGGCCCATGAGGACCGGCACCCGATCGCCCTGCATGGCCGTGGCGATCGCCAGACCGGCACTCTCGAGCGTGGGCCTCCAGTCCGTGCCGATGCGGTCATCGGGCACCGCGATGTAGAACCCATACGCAAGCCGAACCACCTTGCCGGACTGCTCGAGCCGCGACAGCTCCTTCGAGGGATTGCGATAGACGTCAGCGAGATCCGCCGGACGCGCCACCCTCAAAGGACGTCGCGCGAGAGCTGCTGCGCCGGCCACTTCATCTCGATGCGTCTTCACTGCACTGAGTATACCCAAAATGGGTATAAATGGCGCACTGAAAGGAATAGTCGCGCATGGCACAAACGGTGTGCTTCCGACGCACGCGGTGGCGAGGTGCACGCGATCCGCCTCACCTCACCAGGTGCCGTCGAGGAGGTCGCGGGTCACGACCAGGTTGAGCACCCGCCAGAGGCCGGAGTGGCCCGGGGTCTGGCCCGGCCGGTTCGGCCACCCCTCGAGGCGTGCGACACGGACGAAGCCGACCTCGTGCCACTGCGGATCCGTCTTGCGGAAGCGGTGCGGCTGCCAGACCACCGGGCGCTCCGGCAGATTGCCCGAGGCCGGCTCGCGCTTCGCTCGCAGCGTCGCCAGGGTCTCCGGCCCGGGGATCTGCTCGCCCACCCAGTCGAGCACGTCGAGCTCGGGTGAGTCGCCGTATCGGGACCGATGGATGCCGGCGACCCGGAACAGGGCCGTCCGTCCGTTCGGCGCCGTGAACGCGAGGACATCGCCCGGCGTCAGGTCGTCCTCCACGTGGCGCCACGATCGGCGGAGGCGCTTCGCTGCGGGCTGCGGGCCGAGGAGCTTCTCGCGGAGGCGGTCGAGGGCCGCGGCCCGCCTGGCGACCTCCCCCGGGCCTGCTTCGGCCCACAGCTCGAGGTCGGCACCGCGATCGATCGCCGCGAGCGCCCGCGTCCGCACGTCGGGATCGAGTCGGCCGACCTCGCTCTGCGCGGCCGCGAGCGGGATCCACAGCTCGCCGTCCTCGCGCTCCACCAGGTGGGCGAAGGACGCGATGATCCGTCGCGTCGCCTCGTCGTCCGGCACCCGGTCCTGCACGTACTCGCGGTACTCGGTGCGGATGTCCGACGCCGTGTCGTTCGAGAAGATCGCCGTTCCCCATGCACCCATCCCGGCATCCTGCCAGACCCCTCGCGTCAGCGGCCAGGTGAGGCCCATACGATGGATCCAGCCCGACTCCGAGACGAAGGACGCTGCATGCCATCCCGCCCCACCAAGCTGATCCCGCCGACCTTCTCCCGCACCCCCTCACTCGACGCCGAGGCGGTCGAGCTGAGCATCGCGATCGAACTCCCCGAGGGCGTCGAAGCGATCGGCCTGGCCGTCGCCCCCGCAGCCGACGGCGCCGCCGACGACATCCCCGCCGCGCTCGGACTCGACCGCGCGGCACTGACCCGCGCCGGCTTCACCGGCGAGATCGGCCAGACGCTCATCATCCCCAGCCAGGACGCCCCGACGTACATCGCGGTCGGCGTCGGTGCGCCTGAGAAGCGCACCCCGGCAGCCCTCCGCGACATCGCTGCGGCCTTCGCCCGGGCGGCATCCTCCTTCGCGAGCATCGGCCTCGACGTGGCGCGATCGTTCGACCTCGACCCGGCCTCCGCCGGCCAGCTCGTCGTCGAGGGCGCGCTCCTCGCCCGGTACCGCTACACCGAGCTGAAGCGCGAGACGAAGCGCACCCCGCTCGTCGCGCTCCACCTCGTCGCCGGCGCTGAAGACCTGCCCGAGACCGCGACCGGCGCACACCGTGGCGAGGTCCTCGCCCGTTCGGCGAACCTCGCGCGCGACCTCGCGAACACGCCTCCCGGACACCTCACGGCGACCGACCTCGCCGAGGTGGCCGAGACGTTGGGCGCCGCCAACGGGCTCGACGTCGAGGTCTTCGACAAGGACGCGCTCATCGAGCTCGGTCTCGGCGGCCTGCTCGGCGTCAACGCCGGCAGCGTCGAGGAACCGCGCATGATCAAGCTCCGGTACACCCCGAAGGACGACGACGGCTCGCCGATCGAAGCCGCAGGACACCTCGCGCTCGTCGGCAAGGGCATCATGTACGACTCGGGCGGCATCTCGCTCAAGCCGTCCGACCCGTCCCACGCGGCGATGAAGATGGACATGGCGGGCGCCGGAGCGATCCTGTCCGCCATGACGGCGCTGGAGGAGTTGCGCTGCACGAGCAGCGTCACGGCGTTCCTCATGTGCACGGACAACATGCCCTCGGGCTCGGCCACGATGCTCGGCGACGTGCTGACGTTCCGCAACGGCACCACCGTGGAGATCAAGAACACCGACGCCGAGGGTCGCCTCGTCCTCGCCGACGGCCTGAGCCTCGCCGTCGAGGAGGAGCCCGACGCGATCGTCGACATCGCGACGCTGACCGGTGCCGCGATCATGGCGCTCGGCACGAAGACGGCTGCGGTGCACGGCACCGACCAGGGCATCGTCGACCAGACGCTCGCGTCGTCGAAGGCCACCGACGAGCAGCTGTGGCAGCTGCCGCTCGAACGCAGCTACCGCAAGCAGCTCGACTCGGACGTCGCGGACCTCGCCAACATCGGCGGCCGGTTCGCCGGTTCGACGCTCGCCGCGCTGTTCCTCGCGGAGTTCGTCGGCGACATCCCGTGGGCGCACCTCGACATCGCCGGCACCATGCTCGTGGAGTCGGACGAGTCCTGGCGGTCGAAGGGTGCGACCGGGTACGGCACGCGCCTCCTGATCGACCTGGCGCTCAACTTCCGCGCCTGACGCAGGACGCGGCGTCCATGCCCGGTCCCCTGAGCCGCAACCCGATCACCTGAGCTTGTCGAAGGGCGGCGACCGGACCGTCTGTCCCCGCGAGCACTTCGACAGGCTCAGTGACCGGATCAGCCCATCCGCAACCCGGCCACTGAGCCGCAACCCGGCCACTGAGCCGCAACCCGGTCACTGAGCCTGTCGAAGTGTCGAAGGCCGCCCAGTGACAACCTCCGTTGCCGTTCCGGCAAGAAACGGTCGTTTGCAGCCGGTGTCACGGCAGGCTGATGCCATGACCTCCGAGCACGAGCCCGCCATCACCGATCCCGCCGCCTTCTGGGAGCACCGCTACAGCAGCCGCGGCCAGGTGTGGAGCGGCAAGCCGAACGCCGTACTCGAGCGCGAGGTGGGCGGGCTGGCGCCCGGCACCGCGCTCGAACTCGGCAGCGGTGAGGGCGCCGACGCCGTGTGGCTCGCCCGGCAGGGCTGGTCCGTGACCGCGGTCGACATCTCCCCGAGCGCGCTCGCCCTCGGAGCATCGACCGCGGCAGAGGCGGGGGTCGCCGATCGCATCACCTGGGTGCAGGCCGACCTCGTCGAGTGGGAACCGTCGGCATCGTTCGATCTCGTCACCGCGACCTTCCTGCACTCCCCCGTCGAGTTCCCCCGGGAGGCCGTGCTGCGCCGTGCAGCGTCCGCGGTCGCTCCCGGCGGCACGCTCCTCGTCGTCGGCCACGCCGGTCCGCCGCCCTGGGCGACCGAGCACATCGCGCACGCGCACTTCCCGACGCCCGACGAGGTCCACGCCTCGCTGGAGCTGGAGGCGACCGAGTGGGAGGTCGTCACCGCAGGACTCGTCGCGCGCGCCGCGATCGGGCCCGACGGCGAGCCAGCCGAGCTCGACGACAGCGTCCTCGTCCTCCGTCGCCGTCCCTAACTCAGGAGCGTCTCAGCGTGTCGCGCCGCCCGGCCGGCGTGTCGCACCCGACACGCCGCAGCAGTCCTGAGTGAGGGACACAACAACACCTGGTCGACACGCGGAGTCACCCGTCCCCGCGTAGCCCTGGCCGGTTCACAACTCAGGACGGCCCCGGCGGGTCACATCGGCCACCCGGCGTGTCCGGCGGGACACGCCGCACCGGTCCTGAGTTGTGAACCCGCGCCGTCCCCAACTCAGGAGTCGTCCGGTGTGTCGCAAGCACTCCAGCCCGACGCACCGCAGGACTCCTGAGAACGGTCAGGACACACCGCGGTTGTCCTGCGCTGTGGACACCGCACCGCCTTCCTGCCCCAACTCAGGAGTCGTCCGGTGTGTCGCAAGCACTCCAGCCCGACGCACCGCAGGACTCCTGAGAACGGAACGGGAGGGACCACGACAGAACGCCCGCCGCACTCCTGGAGTGCGGCGGGCGTTCGGCGTTACGTGGTGCGACTAGTCGGTGCCGGAGTCGAATGCGGCGCCCTCGGAAGCGAGGTCGGTCGCGCGCTCGAGGGCGTCGGCGGTCGGGTCGAGGAGTTCGCCACCGAGGATCTCCTGCGCCTCACCCTGCTCGAGCTTGCCGACGAGGTCGGCGGTCGCGCCGCCGACGATGCCGGCCGCTGCGTACTGCTCGAGCCGCGAGCGCGAGTCCGCGATGTCGAGGTTGCGCATGGTGAGCTGACCGATGCGGTCGTCGGGACCGAACGCTGCGTCACCGACGCGCTCCATCGAGAGCTTGTCGGGGTGGTAGCTGAGGCCCGGGCCCGAGGTGTCGAGGATCGTGTAGTCGTCGCCGCGGCGCAGACGGATCGAGACCTCGCCGGAGACGGCGGAGCCGACCCAGCGCTGGATGGACTCGCGCAGCATGAGCGACTGCGGGTCGAGCCAGCGGCCCTCGTACATGAGGCGGCCGAGTCGGCGACCCTCGTTGTGGTAGTTGGCGACCGTGTCCTCGTTGTGGATCGCGTTGAGCAGACGCTCGTACGCGATGTGGAGGAGCGCCATACCGGGGGCCTCGTAGATGCCGCGGCTCTTCGCCTCGATGATGCGGTTCTCGATCTGGTCGCTCATGCCGAGGCCGTGCCGACCACCGATGGCGTTGGCCTCGAGGACCAGCGCGACCGCGTCAGCGTACTCGACGCCGTTGAGCGCGACCGGGCGACCGGCCTCGAAGGTGACGGTGACGACCTCGGAGGCGATCGCGACGTCTTCACGCCAGAACGGCACGCCCATGATCGGCGCGACGAGTTCCATGCCGGAGCTGAGCTCCTCGAGGCGCTTGGCCTCGTGGGTGGCGCCCCAGATGTTGGCGTCGGTGCTGTACGCCTTCTCGGTGGAGTCGCGGTACGGGAAGTCGCGGGCGACGAGCCACTCGCTCATCTCCTTACGGCCACCGAGCTCGTTGACGAAGTCGACGTCGAGCCACGGCTTGTAGATGCGCAGGCGCGGGTTGGCGAGCAGACCGTAGCGGTAGAACCGCTCGATGTCGTTGCCCTTGTAGGTGGAACCGTCGCCCCAGATGTCGACGCCGTCCTCCTTCATCGCGCGGACGAGCATCGTGCCCGTCACGGCGCGGCCGAGCGGCGTCGTGTTGAAGTACGTCTTGCCGGCGTTGCGGATGTGGAACGCACCGCACTGGAGGGCGACGAGGCCCTCCTCGACGAGCGCCGACTTCGCGTCGACGAGGCGCGCGATCTCGGCGCCGTACTCCTTGGCGCGGTCGGGGACGGCGCCGATGTTCGGTTCGTCTGCCTGGCCGATGTCGGCGGTGTAGGTGCACGGGATGGCACCCTTCTCGCGCATCCAGGCGACGGCGACGGAGGTGTCGAGACCTCCGGAGAAGGCGATGCCGACGCGCTCGCCGACGGGGAGGCTGCTCAAGACTTTAGACACGCCTGCGATTCTACGGGTTCGCGCGCCACGGTGTTCATTCGCCCATTCTTGGGCGACGGAAGGCCCATTCGCCCAAGAATGGGCGAATGAACCGGAGCGGAGCACGTCGCCGCCGGTACCGCCTCGCCCGGGCCGGGGGACGGCGGGGGCTGTGGCGATATCGACGGCGACGCTGCTGTGAACCGGACGGATCGGACCAGGTCCACTCAGGCGCTGTTCGGGTCTCGCGCCATGAGCTTCTCGAGTGCATCGGGATGACGATTCGTCGACTCCAGAGTGATTCTCGCAGCGTCCACCGGCCTTCCGCATGTCCCACTACTGGGGTCATCGGCAGGGGGCGACAGGCGGAGCCGACCCTTCGACAAGCCCTGCCCTTCGACAAGCTCAGGGACCGGGTGGTGAGGGGACAGGGACCGGCAGGTCGGCTACCAGATGGTGACGCGCTCCTCGGGGGCGAGCCATGCTGCGTCGGACTCGGTGACGCCGAACGCCTCGTAGAAGGCGTCGATGTTCCGGACGATCTGGTTGCATCGGAACTCGTTCGGCGAGTGCGGGTCGATCGACAGCAGACGGATGACCTCCGCGTCGCGTCCCTTCTGCTGCCAGGCCTGCGCCCAGGAGAGGAAGAACCGCTCCGCGCCGGTGAGGCCGTCGATGACCGGCGGCTCAGCGCCCTCGAGCGACAGCAGGTACGCCTTCCAGGCGATGCCGAGCCCGCCGAGGTCGCCGATGTTCTCGCCGATCGTCAGGGCGCCGTTCACGTGGTGGTCGGGCACCTGGGCGGGAGCCAGCGCGTTGTACTGCTCGATGAGCGACGCGGTGCGCTCCTCGAACGCCGCGCGGTCGGCCTCGGTCCACCAGTCGGTGAGTCGGCCGTCGCCGTCGAACTTCGACCCCTGGTCGTCGAAGCCGTGCCCGATCTCGTGACCGATGACCGCGCCGATCGCCCCGTAGTTCGCGGCGGCGTCGCGACCGGCGTCGAAGAACGGGTACTGGAGGATGGCGGCGGGGAACACGATCTCGTTGAAGCCGGGGTTGTAGTAGGCGTTGATCGTCTGCGGCGTCATGAACCACTCGTCGCGGTCGAGCGGCTTGCCGATCTTGCCCAGTTCTCGGTCCATCTCGAACCGGCTGGCACGACGGACGTTGCCGAGCAGGTCGTCGGCCTCGAGCTCCAGCGCCGAGTAGTCGCGCCACTTCACGGGGAAACCGATCTTCGGCGTGAACTTGTCGAGCTTCTCCAGCGCGCGCGTGCGGGTCTCGGGGCTCATCCACTCGAGGTTCTCGATGCTGTCGCGGTACGCCTCGACGAGGAAGCCGACGAGGACGTCCATCTCGTCCTTCGACGTGGCGCCGAAGTGCCGGTCGACGTAGATGCGGCCGACGGCCTCGCCGAGCATGCCCTCGACGAGCGAGACGCCGCGCTTCCAGCGCTCGCGCTGCTGCGGCGTGCCGGTGAGGGTCTTGCCGTAGAAGTCGAAGTTGGCGCGACCGAACTCCTCGGAGAGGTACGGAGCGGCACCGTGGACGACTTTCCAGGCCAGCCAGTCCTTCCAGGACTCGAGCTGCTCGGCGACGAGGAGCTCACCGAGGCCCTCGAGGAAGCTCGGCTCGCGGACGACGATCTCGGCGAACACGTCGTCGGCGGCGCCGATCGCGTCGCGCCAGACGGCGAGGTTCGGGCCGTCGAGGTCGGCGCCTGCGGCGAGCGCCGCCGCTTCGTCCCACGAGTACAGGTTGTACGTCTTCTCGCTGTCGCGGGTGGCGACGTTGTCCCAGTGCTTGGACGCGATCGCCGTCTCGAGGGCGAATACGCGGTCGGCGCGTGCGGCAGCGTCGTCGATGCCGGCGAGCTCGAACATCGTCTGGAGGTGTGCGCGGTAGGCGTCGCGGATCTCGGCGAAGGTGTCTTCACGGAAGTAGGACTCGTCGGGCAGCGTGATACCGCCCTGTTCGGCGAAGACGAGGTAGCGCTCGGGGTTGCCCGGGTCGTTGTCGACGAAGAGCTGCAGGAAGCCGCCGACGCCTTCCGCCTCGAACTCGCCGGACAGGCGGAGGAAGGACTCGATGGAGTCGACCGCTGCGACGCGGGCGAGCTGGTCGGCGAGCGGGGTCGCTCCGAGGGCGTTGGCCCGGTCGACGTCCATGAAGCTGGCGTACAGGGCGCCGATCTTCACGCCCTCCTCGCCGTCGGGGTTCGTCTGCGACTCCTCGATGATGTCGCGGACGGCGTTCTCGGCGTCTTCCGCCAGCTGGTGGAAGGAACCCCAGCGGGCCTTGTCGTCGGGGATCTCGGTACGGTCCATCCACTTGCCGTTCACGTGGCGGAAGAGGTCGTCCTGCGGCCGCACGGCCAAGTCGAGTTCGGAGCGGTCGATGCCGGAGGCGAGCTGCGCGTCAGTCATGCGGATCAGCCTAGCGACGGCACCTGACCACGGCTCGGGTGTTCTCTCAGAGCGGGCGTGCCGCTCTGGACCGAGTCCTGTGGAGGAGCGTCGCGAGCGCTTCGGGGAACGAGGGACTACCGTTGACCCACCCGGCCGGAAGGAGCCCGCGTGGACTGGTTGGCCGACTTCCCGCCCGGCGTCCTGCTCCTCGTCGTCTTCCTGGTCGTCGCCGTCGAAAGCCTCGGCGTGCCGTTGCCGGGAGAGACCGTGCTCATCGGGGCGACCCTCCTCGCCGCGTCGAGCGGCCTGAACCCGGTGTTCGTCGCCGCTGCGGCCGCCGGTGGTGCGATCCTCGGCGACTCGATCGGCTACTGGATCGGCAAGCGGTACGGCCGGCGACTCCTGTCGGTGCTGAACCGCAGATTCCCGAAGCACGTGGGGCCGAAGCGACTGGGCGCCGCGGTGCACCTCATGCGGCGGTGGGGGCCGTGGGCGGTGTTCGTCGGACGGTTCATCGCCGTCCTCCGCATCTTCTCCGGACCGCTCGCGGGCATGTTCCGCATGACGTACCCGCACTTCCTCGTCGCCAACGCGGCGGGCGGCATCGCCTGGGCCTCGCTCGTGGTGACGGTCGTCACCGTCCTGGGGAGTGCCGCGACCGAGTTCCTGCACCGCTTCTCCTGGGCGGCGCTCGCGTTGGCCGGTGCCGCGGCCGTCGTGATCGCGGTGGTCGTCGTGTTCCGGATCCGTCGTCGGGCTGCCCAGCCGGCCGCCGATCGCGCGCCCGTGTCGATGACCGAGGCTGAGCTCGACGAACTGCTGTCGCCATCCGGGTCGGTCCCGGCCACGACCGACGCCGACGCCCGAATGGACACGCCGACCACCCGGGCCGCCAGCTCGGCCCCCGTCCGCACCGATCTGCGCGCCGCGATCTCCGTCGTCCTGACGCCGCTGCGCTGGGCCCTGCGGACGACCCCCGCGACCACCGCCTTCGTCACCGTCTTCGTCGCCCTCGGCGTCGTGACCGGCGGCCTGTGGCGCCCGATCGACCAGGCCGCCTGGTATCCGGCATTCGCCTACGGGGTGCCGAGCCTTGAAGCCGGGCGCTGGTGGACGGTCCTGACGGGCATGTTCATCACCGCCGACCCGCTCGCCTACCTCATCGCGATCGTCGGCGCGGCCGTGTTCGGCGGGTGGGTCGAGGTCCGATTCGGCACGCTGCGGGCGTCGGCGATCTTCGTGGCCGGCCATCTCGTCGGTGTCCTCGGGGCCCTCGGCGCGGCTCTGGCGCTGGCCCGGCTCGACTGGCCGTGGGCGCAGTCCCTCGTGACGACGCTCGACGTCGGTCCGAGCTGCGGCATCCTCGCCTGCGTCGCGACCGCGACCGCGTTCATGCGTTCCCCCTACCGGCTGCGCTGGCGGCTGCTGCTCCTGTCGTGGGTGTCGATCGCGGTCCTCTACATCGGGAAGATCGACGACCTCGAGCACTTCATCACGACCGTCGTCTTCGTCGTCGTCGCCCGGCTGCTCCTCGGCGAGCACCGGTCGACCCCGCGACCGACCATGCGCGACTGGCGGCTGTTCGCCGTCTCCGGACTGCTCGTGATCGGTGCGGTGCAGCTGCTCGTCGCCCTCGTGCCGCTCGACGGGCCGCTCGGTTCGACCACCCTGACGCAGGGCTCAATCCTCGACGTCGGGGTCGACACCGTCGCGATCCTGGTGATCGCGAACTGGCTCCGCCGTGGACACCGCTGGGCCTGGTGGGCGGCGATGGTGCTCACCGTCGGCAACCTACTGGTCACGCTCGCCCTCATCGCCCTCGCCTGGCTGGCCCAGGTGCCGCTCGTGGCGTCGACCATCTGGATCTCCGCGAGCGTCCTGTGGGTGGGACAGGCGGTGGTCCTCGTGCTGTCGCGCCACGCGTTCCGGGTCGCGGCGAACCAGACCAGGCGACGCCTGCCCGGGGCGATCGGACCCGGTGCGCGGCGAGCACGCGCCAGGGCGGCGCAGCTGCTGCGCGAACACGGCGGCGGACCGCTGGCGGCCTCGGCACTCCGGCCCGAGAACCGGGTGTTCGTCACGGCCGACGGTGGACACGCGGTCGCCTACCAGCAGCATGCCGGCGTCGCGCTGGCCCTCGGCGAGCCGATCGGCGACCCCGGCGGTGCAGTCGCCGCGGTGTCGGCGTTCGCGACGGCGGCCGAGCAGGAGGGGCTCACACCGGCGGTGTTCGCCACTCGCGACGCGCGCATCGTGCCCGAGGGGTGGCGGGTGTCGCCGCTCGGCCAGGACCTCGTGCTGGACCTCAGCGGGGCGGATGCATCAGAACCCGCTGGTCCGGACGATGCGACGGGAGCCGCCGGCGCGGATTCGACGACCTCGATCCTGCTGCCCGCTCGTGAACTGCCCTGGGAGCTCCGCAGCCAGATCCGCGCGCTGTCCTCGGTGTGGGTGTCCGACCGGCACGTGCCCGAGCTCGGTCTCACGGTGGGTTCGAGCATCGACGCCCCCGACGGCGACGACCAGGAGCCGACCGCCGCGGTCCGGGTCTCCGTCGTGACGGACGCCGCAGGTGCCGTGCTCGCGGCGGTGTCCTGGTTGCCGATCCCCGGGGCCGGCGGCACCGTGCACGGGTGGGCGCTCGATGCGGTCCGGCGCGCACTGCCGAAGGACGACGCCGGAAGGACGGCGGGTGCGGGTCCAGCGTCGGGGGAACAGACCAGCCGAGCCGTCGAGCGGGCCCTGACCGACGCCTGCCGACGATTCTCGTCCGAAGGTGCGTCCTTGGTCTCGTTCGCTGCTTCCGGGCTGGCACAGGACGGCACCGAGCCCGACGGCGTCGCCGTGCGCACGATGGCCGGCATCGCCCACCGGGTCGACCCGCTCATCGGCTTCGCGGAGATCGCCGACGTCGCCGAGCGCCTGGGCGCCACCGCCGTGCCGCTGTTCCTCGCCTGCCGCGAGGACGCCGACCAACCACGGGTCGCCTACGCCGCCGCGGCCGGCTTCCTCACGGGCATCCGCCTGCGCGATCTCCCTGGCCTGAGCGGGTCGCTGCTCGCGCGGTAACGACACCCCTCAGGTTGACCCGGTGGCCCGCCTATCTATTGCGCCGGCCCACCGGGCGGGTACGAAGGCGGCGGCCCGCTCGGGACGAACGGAGTATCGTCCCTCTGGAGCAGAGTCACGGTGCCTCTTAGCTTCAGCTTCTCCCAAAACCACTCCGATTCAACATTGACGGAATTGGCATACCACTTCCTGCGTGTCGGTCGGGCATTTTGAAGAAACTGAACCATAGCGCCTCCCCAGCCCCGATCCAGCTTCGATGCCTTTATATTGATAATGAGCAGGCTATCTGGCGCATCCAGTTCTTTGAAGGTCAATCGCGTCACACCTGACAGCTCTTCCTGACAGGCCGCGCATGGCTCGACTGCTTCACCCTCAGCGGAAGATGCGATCTCGAAGCAACAACTCGATGGAGATACGGGGTGCATGCGGACACTCTAGGGCACTTCCTCCCGCACAGGGCCTGTCGCCAGGGTCTTCGATGTCATGGCAACAGCAACTTGGAGTGCATGGATGTCTCATTTAATCGAGGAGGGGATCTTCCTCATCCGCGAGCCCGGCAGCACCCACGATAGTTCCTGGACCAAAGACGACGCGATTCTCGCTCCGCACGAGGCGCGTTCGAACATTCTTCCCGAGGTCGTTCTCTTGCATTCCTTCTACGTACTCTAAGTCACCATGCGACAGCGTTACGTGTTCGGTCCATATAGCGCCATCGCCTTCAACACCCGAGTCGGATAGCCGCAAATGCGCCTCGCCATTCGCTGTTGTACCGGATAAATCCACGATGCCGCTATCCGAAGCCACGATGCGGTTGGCCATGAGAGAAGATCGATTCGACATCGCACTTGCGACTTTGAGCACGGCTGAATCGCTGAGCCTTGCGCCGTACAGCACCAGCTTGCTGTCGTCCGACATGCTCCCGCCCAGAATGGCTCGCGCGGCGTTGCTAATCTTCAAGCCAGACGCAGTAATTCCTGCCGACTCGCTGATCGTCAGATCTGACGCAGTCAGGGATCCCTCATCTCGCAGTTCAGAGTCAATCAGAGATATCGACGACGCCCCCAGGATTGTTGCGCCGTCCAGACGCAGGGATCCCCCGTCCCTCACTGAAGCCCGATCCATGTTCAACGTCGCTTGTCCCTCGAGTATCGCGCCACTCAAATCGACGACGGTGTTGGCGTCCAGAAGTACGTCCGAGAGGTCGACGTTAAAGACTAACGGCGCATCTCGCAGATTAATCAAGAATCCTGACCATCGACACGACCCGCTTGACACGGGGACGTTCAGCCGAGATCGAAGTATCGCATAACCACTCCGCCTCACAGCAACCTCAGGCGCATCCGGGATTCCTTCGTTGCGCGGCAGTGGCGATCTCAAATAGTAACAAATCACATCGATGCAGGCCTGTGCGTCTTCGTTTCGACGAAACGCCTGCCAGTCGTCAGCTAGCGCGGCAGATGAATATAGGCCGGCAGTTCGCTTCATCGTGTCTGACGAGGCCATCAGTTCGACCGCCGACACAAAGCGACCGCGCAACTCGCGCTCGATCTCGATGTCCCGCTGCTCTCGAATCTCGGCCCGTCGACGGTCCTCTTTTTCGCGCTCGAATCCGTGTACTTGCGATTGCAGTGCCGCTCGTTTGCGATCAACCTCGGCTGCGAGTAGTTCTTCTGCGTGTCGCGCGAGGCTGAGGCCAACACCCACAACAGCGATCACCCCACCTAGGCCGAAAAGCACCACCTGCGCGGCTGAGCCAAGGAACGCCGCACGTTCTCGGTCCTCGAGATCTGGGAACCAGTGGCTGAGAAGCTGATCTGGCATGAACAGGAGGAGCAGCCCTCCGATTACTACATACACGATCACACCGACGACGATGATCCAGCCGCGAGCGTTGGGGGAGAGTCGACCTAGAAACTGCGGTCGAGGCTCCGTGGGCATAGACGAACGATAGCGTCACCCCACCGACATGCCGCGATGGGAAGCGCAAGTGACGCACCCGAGACCAGCTGGCTGCGTGACCTCCCCAAGCTCAGTGTGCCGTTGCTGGTGCGGTAGTCGTAGCACGGTGCGTCAGTCGAGCCGACACCACCCGCGCTGTCACCACCCGCGGCTAGGCTCGGCGGGTGACCACGGGACAGGACAGGCGACGGCTGCGACCCGTCGACCGCGACATCCTCCGGCTCGCGGTCCCGGCGCTCGGGGCGCTGATGGCGGAGCCGCTGTTCCTGCTCGCCGACTCCGCGATGATCGGCCACCTCGGCGTCGTGCCGCTCGCCGGCCTCGGGGTCGCGAGCGCGGTCCTGCAGACGGTCATCGGCCTCATGGTGTTCCTCGCCTACGCGACGACGCCCGCGGTCGCCCGGCGTCTCGGTCACGGCGACGAACGCGGCGCGGTGTCGCTCGGGGTGGACGGCCTCTGGTTGTCGCTCGGGCTCGGTGTCGTGATCGGTGCGGCCGGATGGTTCCTCTCCCCCACGCTCGTCGGGCTGTTCGGCGCGACGGACGCCGTCGCCCAGCAGGCCGACACCTACCTCGGCATCTCGATGCTCGGCATCCCCGCCATGCTGCTCGTCTTCGGTGCGACCGGGCTCCTCCGCGGCCTGCAGGACACCACCACGCCTCTCGTGGTCGCCGGCGCCGGGTTCGCCGCGAACATCGGCCTCAACTTCCTCTTCATCTACGGCCTCGGACTCGGCATCGCGGGATCCGCCATCGGCACCGTCATCGCGCAGTGGGGCATGGTCGTCGCCTACCTCGTCGTCGTCCTGCGCCACGTGCGTCGGACGGGAGCGAGTCTCCGCCCGCACCGCGCCGGCCTCGGTGGCGCGGCCCGTTCCGGCGGATGGTTGTTCCTCCGCACGGTCAGCCTCCGCGCCGCGATGCTCATCGCCGTGTTCGTCGCGACCGACCTCGGCACCGACGAACTCGCCGGGTTCCAGCTCGTCATGACCCTCTTCGCCACCCTCGCCTTCGCGCTCGACGCCCTCGCGATCGCCGCGCAGGCGCTCGTCGGCAAGGGGCTCGGGGCCGGCGACGTGGCAGGGGTGCGCGCCGTCCTCGTCCGCTGCCTGCAGTGGGGCGTCGGCTCGGGGATCGTCCTCGGCCTCTTCATCGCGCTGGCGAGCCCGGTCATCGGCCTGCTCTTCACGAGCGACCCCGACCTCGCGGCGCTCATCGTGCCCGCGATCATCGTGCTCGCCGTCACCACCCCGCTCGGTGGCGTCGTCTTCGTCCTCGACGGCGTCCTCATCGGCGCCGGAGACGCGAAGTACCTCGCGATCACCGGGCTGCTCAACACGCTCGTCTTCCTGCCGTTCGCGCTCGCGGTCCTCGCCTGGGCACCCGGCGGGCAGACCGGGCTCACCTGGTTGGCGCTCACCTTCTTCGTCGGCTACCTCGGTGCGCGCGCGACCACCCTCGGGCTTCGAGCCCGCACGACGGCGTGGATGCGCACCGGGGCCTGACCGACAACTGGGGAGTTGTCCCCATTGAGGCTGCCGCCTCGGTCCACCATCCTGGACCTGAGCATCCGTCAACGCTCACGATTCCAGGGGGAACCACCATGTCACTTCGCTCCGCTCATCACCGTCTCCGCGTCTCCGCGGTGACCGCCGTCGCCGTCGTCGGTCTCTTCGGGCTCGCCGCCTGCAGTAGCGGCGACGCACCGGCCGACTCCGAACCCTCGACGAGCGCCACGACCGCGCCCGAGGCCACGGAGGACGCTGCCCAGGAAGAGCCGGCATCGGGCGCGACGAAGTGCACCGAAGAGCAGGTCAACACGCTCAGCGCAGCCAGCGGCGTCGCGGTCCCGGCAGCCGCTGTCGCCGCGGCGAAGGCCACCTTCGCTCCGGCCGCGGTCCTCGGCGACCTGCCGACGGTGTGCATCCTCAGCTACGAAGCGGGTGCCGCCTCGGGCAGCTACGCCGTCCTCTCCGGCGGCGCTGCCTCCCTCACCGCAGCGGCCGCGAACGCGACGGCCGGTGGCGCGAGCGTGACCGAAGCCGCCGGTACGTTCACCGGATCGCTCGACGGGCTGACGATCATCGGCATCCCGTTCACCCAGCTCACCCAGGAGACCGCCGGGTTCGAGAACGTCGAGGACCTCGTCGTCGTCGTCTCCACCGCGGCACTCGGCTAGGCGGCCGCAGCGTCACGCCAGCGCCCATCCGCCCTCGTCGGGCGGGTGGGCGTTCGTGCGCGTCGACCGACCGAGCAGACGCGCCCGTGCGCCAGGCGGCTCGCGCATCAACCGATCGATGGATACGAGGATCAGCCCCTCCACCGCTACCGGTGCGCGCCGCAGCGGACGAGCATGGACACCATGAGCACACGACCGATCATCGAGGTCCGCGGGCTGCGCAAGCAGTACGGCGACTTCACCGCCGTCGACGGGGTCTCCTTCGACATCCACCCGGGCGAGACCTTCGCCCTCCTCGGCCCGAACGGTGCCGGGAAGAGCACCACGATCGAGATCCTCGAGGGCTACCGGCACCGGACGGGCGGCGAGGCGAGCGTCCTCGGTGTCGACCCGGCGAAGGGCGGTCTCGACTGGAAGGCCCGTCTCGGCATCGTCCTCCAGTCGAGTGCCGAGGCCGCCAACGTCACGGTCCGGGAGCAGCTCACACAGTTCGCCCGGTACTACGCGGACCCTCGGGATGTGGACGAGGTCATCGAGGCGGTCGGGCTCACGAGCAAGGCGGGCACGCGCATCGGCAAGCTCTCGGGCGGCCAGCGTCGGCGGGTGGACGTCGCGCTCGGGGTGGTCGGCCGCCCGGCCCTCCTCTTCCTCGACGAGCCGACGACCGGGTTCGACCCTGAGGCACGTCGGCAGTTCTGGGAGCTCATCCGCTCGCTCAAACGTGACGGCACGACCATCCTCCTCACCACCCACTACCTCGACGAAGCCGCCCAGCTCGCCGACCGCGTCGCCGTCATCGCGGCGGGTCGACTCGTGGAGATCGGCGCGGTCGACGAGATCGGCGGCGCCGAGGCCCGGATCCCCGTGGTGCGCTGGCGCGACGAGCACGGCCTCCACGAGGAACGGACCGAGGCACCGGCTGCACGGGTCGCCGATCTCGCGGCGACACTCGGCGGAGAGCCGCGCGACCTGGAGGTCATCCGCCCGAGCCTCGAGGACATCTACCTCGGGCTCGTCCACGCGGCCGACGCCGCTGCGGCGCCAGCCACCCCATCCGAAGCACCGTCACCGGCCACGCAGGTCACCACGACAGGAGTCGGCGCATGACCACCATCGACCGCACCACCAACACGCTCGTCCCGACACTCCCCCGCGGACGCACCCTCCGACTCGGAGCGAGCCGGATCGGCTACGAGACCCGCATCTACTTCCGCTCCGGCGACCAGGTGTTCTTCACCTTCCTCTTCCCCGTCGTGATGCTCGCGATCTTCTCGACCGCGTTCAGCGCGATGGGGAACGTGGGCGAGGCACCCGACGGCACCGGCGGGGTCAGCCAGGCCGCCTTCTACCTCCCCGGCATGATCGCCGCGGGCATCCTCCTCTCGGGCGTCCAGAACCTCGCGACCGACATCGCGACGGAGAAGAGCGACGGCACGCTCAAGCGCCTCGGCGGCAGCCCGCTCCCGGTGATCTCCTACTTCCTCGGGAAGATGGGGCAGGTCCTCGTCACCTCGGTGCTCCAGATCGCGCTGCTGCTCCTCGTCGCGCGGTTCCTGTTCGACGTCACCCTGCCGACCGAGCCCGAGCGGTGGCTCACCTTCGCCTGGATCTACCTGCTCGGCATCGCCACGTCGGCGGTCCTCGGTATCGCCCTGTCGGCGCTCCCCCGCACGGGCAAGAGCGCGACGGCCGTCATCATCCCGATCGTGCTCGTGCTGCAGTTCATCTCCGGCGTCTACCTCTCGTTCACGATGCTCCCCGAATGGCTGCAGAGCGTCGCGAGTGTCTTCCCGCTCAAGTGGATCGCGCAGGGCATGCGTTCCGTCTTCCTGCCGGAGGGGTTCGCCTCGCAGGAGCCGTCCGGGGGCTGGGACCTCCCGATGGTCGCGCTCGTCCTCGTCGTCTGGGCGGTCGTCGGCCTCGTCCTCACCCGCCTCACCTTCCGCTGGGTCCGCCGCTCCTAGCCCGCGAACTGTCAGTTCCGGTGGGTGTACGCCGCCGGAACTGGCAGGAAGTGACAGTTCGCGGGCAGGGATGGGAGGGTTGGGACATGGACGGACGACGGTGGTGGGATGTCGCGTTCGGCGCGGGGTGCGTGATCGTCGGTGCGCTCGTGAGCGTCAGCGCGGCCGGGGCACCGGAACGGGTCGTCGGCGTCTGGATCGTGCTGGCGGCGCTCTGCCTCGTCTACTACACGGCCGGGCGACGCACCCTCGAGCGTCCGCAGGGTGGGCTTTGGTTCGCGATCACCCTCATCGCCCTCACCGCCGTCGGGACGGCGTTCTCCCCGAACGTCCTGACGCTGCAGTGCCTCGTGTTCCCGCTGCTGTGGGTGCTGACGCCGAACACCCGGAACGCGATCGTCCTCAACATCGCGAGCGCAGCGACCCTGGCCGTCGGCTTCATCGTCGGGCTGGGCGCCACCCCCGACGTGATCCTGCAGGGGCTCGCGATCCAGAGCGTCTCGCTCGTCTTCGCGCTGTCCCTCGGTCTCTGGATCACCCGGATCGCCGAGCTCGGCGACGAGAAGGCACGACTCCTCGTGAGTCTGCAGACCGCTCAGGCCGAATCGGAGCGAGCGAGCCGAGAGGCCGGGGCTGCCGCCGAACGCGAACGCATGGCTCGCGACATCCACGACACCATCGCGCAGAGCCTCACGAGTGTGGTGCTGCTCGCGCAACGCGCCCGTTCCGAGGTCGGCGAGACCGTCGCGGGCACGCCGGACGCCTCCCCGCTGGACGGTCGACCGATCGCCGCCCTCGACAGCATCGACCTCATCGAGAGCACGGCACGCGACGCCCTCCGCGAGGCGAGATCCCTCGTGGCCACGACGGCGGCGATGCCGGCTGCCGACACGACGCTCGGTGACAGCCTCCGCCGCTTGGGCGAGCGGTTCGCCCGCGAGACAGGTGTGGCCGTCGACATCGACGCTCCGTCCGAACGGTTCCAACGGGCGCCCGAGGTCGTGCTGCTCCGGAGTGCGCAGGAGGGTCTCGCGAACATCCGGAAACACGCCGCCGCCGACCGCGTCGAGCTGGCGCTCACCGTCGACGACGGCTGGGCCGAACTGCGGATCTCCGACGACGGCGTCGGGATCGCGGACCCGGACGGCGCACTGCTCGGGACCAGTCCGGGCGCAGGCTTCGGGCTGCACGGCATGCACGACCGGGTGACGCTGCTCGGCGGAACGGTGGAACTCACGAGTGCCGCCGGAGCGGGGACGACCGTGCGGGTGCGAGTGCCGGTGACGATCGAAGCGGGCCCTTCGACAGGCTCAGGGAGCGCGGACGGTGTCTCGGCCGGCGGCCCTTCGACAAGCTCCGGGACCACGGAGGAGGGACGATGACACGGATCAGGATCGTCGTCGCGGACGACCACCCCATCGTGCGATCGGGCATCGTCGCACTGCTCGGGCGCGCGGACGACCTCGAGGTCGTCGCCGAGGTGGCGGACGGCGCTGCGGCGGTCGCGGCTGCCGAGGAGCACCGGCCGGACCTCGTGCTCATGGACCTGCGCATGCCGGTCCTCGGCGGTGCGGAGGCGACGGCGCGCATCGTGCAGCGAGTGCCAGGCGTCCGAGTGCTCGTGCTCACGACCTACGAGACCGACGACGACATCCTCGGCGCGATCGAGGCCGGAGCCAGCGGCTACCTGTTGAAGGCGGCGCCCGAGCAGGAGATCCTGGCCGGCATCCGTTCGGTGGTCGCCGGTCAGACGGTGCTCGCGCCGACGATCGCGGCGACACTCGTGGGCCGCATGCAGGGCGGGACACCAACCCGCCCCCAGCTCAGCGCTCGCGAGCTCGAGGTCCTCGCGCTCGTCGCCGCCGGCAACAGCAACCGGGCGATCGCGGCGGCACTCTTCATCTCGGAGTCGACGGTGAAGACGCACCTGCTGCACGTGTTCGAGAAGCTCGAGGTGGCCGACCGGACCCGGGCCGTCACCCGTGCACAGGAGCTGCGGCTGCTCTGAGCCGGCGCACGAGGCGGCGGGTCCGTTCAGTCCCCTCGCGGCACGGGACGCCGCACGTGCGTGCGCAGACCCACCACGTCGAGGACGAACTCGCAGAACATCGCGTTCGCCCAGGAGAACCAGGGGCGGGTGAAGGTGTCGGGGTCGTCCTTGTGGAACGACTCGTGCATGACCCCCGTGCCGGCGTCGGTCCGCAGCAGCGTGTCGAGCAGACGGGCGCGGTCCTGCTCGTCCTGCGAGGTGAGACCCTCGACGGACAGGGCGATCGGCCAGATGTGGTCGTGGGGTGTGTGCGGGCTCCCGATGCCACGGGCGGCGGACCCGACGAAGTAGCTCGGGTCGCCCTCGCTGAGCAGGAACCGTCTGGTGGCGAGATACCGGGCATCGTCGGGCGTGCACCAGCCGAGGAACGGCAGCGAGAGCAGGCTCGGCACGTTGGCGTCGTCCATCAGGAGCGCGTTGCCGAACCCGTCGACCTCGTAGGCGTAGACGTCGCCGTACTGATCGGTCGTCACGACACCGTGGGCGTCGATCGCGGTCTCGAGCTCGCGTCGGAGCGCACCGGCCTCCGCGGCGAGTGCCGCGTCGTCGAGCACATCGGTGGCGATCGATTCGACCCCGGCGAGCGTCACCGCGGCGAAGAGGTTGCCGGGAACGTTGTAGCCGTACCGCCCTGCGTCGTCGCTTGGCCGGAACCCCGACCATGAGAGCCCGGTCCACGCCGTTTCCGGCCCGAGTCCGTCGCGGACGAGCGTGTCGGAGAGCGGCGCGTCGAACCGCTGGAACCGGTACGGCGAGCGCTCCTCGTGGTGCTGTTCGACCCGCCAGACCTCCATCGCCGCGACGACGGCGGAGCGGTACCGCGCGTCCAGGTGGTCGCGGCGCCCCGTCGCCAGCCAGATGTCGTGTGCGAGCTGGAGCGGGTAGCAGAGCGAGTCGATCTCGTACTTGCGTTCCCACACCCAGGGCGACGCGTCGGTGCGGTCGTCGCGGTGGCCGTGTCCGTTCGGCTCGGCGTTGAACGCGTTCGCGTAGGGGTCGAGCGCGATCGCGTCCAACTGCCGGCGGTTGACCGCGACGAGCAGCTCGGCCAGCTCGGGGTGGTCGGCTGCGAAGTGGAGATAGGGCGCGAGCTGGGCGCTCGAGTCGCGCAACCACATCGCCGGGATGTCGCCGGTGAGCATGAAGACGGTGCCGTCCGGCATGGGCGTCATCGTGCTGTGCAGGGTGTCGGCGAAGCAACGCTCGAACATCTCGGCCACCCGTTCGTCACTGCGCTCCCGCACAGCCGTGGTCACCTCGGTGATGAGTTCGTCGATCCAAGCGGTCACGGGTCTCCTCCGTCTGCGTCGGCGCGGTGATCGGGCGGGTCAGGTCGAGTCAGGTCAGCGCAGGTCGGAACGAGGGGGCGCGCCCCGTGTTCCACCCCACCGTCAGACGTCGCCGCGTGGTTTCGGGGCGTCCGGCTGTTCCGCCGCGTAGGCGGACTGGCCGGTCGCTCCGGGCTCCCCGGCGGGGATCGGGACGAGGTACGCCGCGGTGCCGTAGGCGGTCAGCTGCGTCCACGCACCGCCGATGTCGGTGGTCTCGAGACGCATCGCGAGGACCGCGTTTGCGCCGCGCTGTTCCGCGTCGGCCACCAGGCGTCGCATGACCTCCTGGCGGGACTCGAACAGCAGTTGGGTCATCCCCGGGACCTCGCCGCCGCCGAGCGCCGAGAAGCCGATCGACATCGAGGAGCCCCAGTCGCGAGCTCGCACGGTGAGCCCGACGACCTCGCCGAGGACGGCGTCGATGCGGTGTCCGGCGACGGTGTCCGTCGTCACGACGATCATGCGGTGGCCGCCGTTCCGGCCAGACGCGACAGTGCCGCGAGCGAGAGCGCTGCGATGCCGGTGTCGAGGGTGGGGTGGATGAGCGGAGCGAACTTCGAGGAGTGGTTGCCGGGGAGGTCCTGCTCCATGCGGCCCGAGGCGTAGGCCGCCGCGAACGCCTGTGGATCGGCGCCACCGAGGATCCAGTAGACGATGGGAGCGTCGGCAGCCGTCGCGAGCATGCCGACGTCCTCACTCCCCGTGACGAGACCGGGGTCGACGATGCGATTGGCACCGAACGCGTCGGCGAACACCGCCGTCACCGCACCGGTCGCCGCGGGATCGTTCACGAGCACCGGGAAGGTCTCGGTGTGTTCGATCACCGGTTCCCGCTCGGCGCCCGACGCGGCGGCCTCGGCGCGGATGATGCGCTCCATGGAGCCGACGACGCGGTCGCGCACGTGCGGTTCGTAGCTGCGGATGTTGACGCCGATCTGCGCGGTGTCGGGGATGATGTTGTTCTTGGTGCCGGCGTGCATCGTGCCGACGGTGAGCACCGCGGTGTCGGTTCCGGCGACCTCGCGGGACACGATGCTCTGGAGGCGGACGACCGCCGACGCCGCCATCACGATCGGGTCGATCGTCGACTGCGGGCGGGATCCGTGCCCGCCGCGGCCGTGGAAGGTGACGCGGTAGGCGTCGGTCGCGGCGAACGACGGACCGGCGTGCGTGCCGACGACACCGGCAGGCAGCGGACCGACGTGCTGGCCGAACACGATGTCGGGCTTCGGGACGCGTGCGTAGAGGTCGTCGTCGATCATCGCCTGCGCACCGCCGCCGGCCTCCTCGGCCGGCTGGAACAGGACGACGAGCGTCCCGGACCAGGTGTCGCGCCGTGCGGCGAGCAGTTCGGTGGCACCCAGCAGACAGGTGACGTGGACGTCGTGGCCGCAGGCGTGCATGACCGGGACGTCGTTGCCCTCCGGGTCGACCCCGCGCGCGACGCTCGCGTAGTCGAGGCCCGTCTCCTCCAGGACGGGCAGCCCGTCCATGTCGGCCCGCAGCAGGACCGTGGGTCCCTCACCGTTCTCCAGGACACCGACGACACCGGTGCCGCCGATCCCCGTCGCGACCCCGTACCCGAGGCCGGTGATGCGATCCGCGACCAGGGCGGCCGTCCGGTGCTCCGCGAAGGAGAGCTCCGGATTGGCGTGCAGATCCTGGTACACCGGCGCGAGCGACACGGCGAGCGACGCCGCCTCCTGCTGGACGAGTGCTGCGGTGGCGATGGGCTGGTCGGTCATGGGTCTCCTTCGAGCGTCGCCTCCACCCTACGACCTGGGGCTCGCGATGCACCGGGAGCGCGTCGAACCGGCCGCTCAGCTCCGTTCGCCGGCGCGACGCTTCCGGAGGCCGACCACGACGAACACGACCGCGACCGCCAGGGCGATCGCCGCGACACCGAACGGTCCGATCGCCGCGAGCAGCGCACCGAACCCGGCGCGGCGTCCGGTGCTCCGCCCGGCGACCTCGTCCCAGATCGGGGTGAAGCACAGGATCGCAGCGAGGAGACCGATCCCCGCGCCGACGAACCAGCCGAACGGTGAACTCCCCCACTCCTCCACGGACCACTGGGATGGCGTCTCCTCCTGGCCGGATCGATCCGGTTCGCGCACAGGTTCCCGCCCGGGCTCGTGCACGCCGGTCATCGCTTCCACACCGTCCCGCCCGAGCCACCGTCGGAGGTGCCGACGTAGACGCCGGTCACCTCCAGACCGTCGGTCGACGACAGTGGCACGCAGACGGTGACCGTCTCACCGGCGACCAGGTCGTCGGCGGCGGCGACCGGATCCTCCGGTGTGCCGCTGCACTCGGTGAGCCCGATGAACGAGGCCTCGAGGAGGCTCCCGTCCGACAGCCGTGCGAAGACGTTGTTCCACGGCACGGCGAGCACCTCGGCGGCAGCATCGCCCGTGTAGGCGAACTCGATGGACGCGAAGTAGACGTCGTCGTCACCCTCGATCTGATCGGCCACCTCGGCCGGAGCCTCGTCGACTGAGGCGACCGTGACGGCGAAGTCCTGATCACCGTTCCCCGCGGTCTTCGCCGGCAGGGTGACCGTCGCCGTGTCTCCGACCGAGACGTCACCTCCGGAGCACCCTGCGAGGGTGGCGGCGAGCACGAACAGCCCGCCTCCAGCGGCAAGTCGTCTGAGCCGGTTCGTCGATGGTCGGTGTCGCGTCATGGGGTGTTCGTCCTTCTGCTGGCATGGGCCGACGAGCTGCGTCGTCCGGCCGGATGTCGGTCTGTCTCGGGCTCGCCGCACGGCTCGCTCCGGCATGATCGTGGCGGATCGAGGCGACCGCGGACCAGTCACCCGAACGAGCCCGAACGTCCGGGCGCCGAGGACCGCCGATTGCCGCGTGTCCACTGGTTTCCGCCGTCAGGGTCGGAGGGAAGCCGCGCGCATCGTCTGGACGGCCGTGGCTCGCCAGTGGCCGACCGCGCTGAGGAGGTCGACTGCGGCGGTGGACGCGGCGTCGGCCGCCGCCCGGTCGCCGCGGATCGCCGCCGCCCTCCCGATCGTCTCGAACGCCCGCGCCTGCTCGACCCGGTCACCGAGCAGTTCGGCGAGCTCGAGCGAGCATCGCGCCCAGCGCTCGGCGGTCTCGGCGTCGTCGGCATCGGCGGCGATCTCGCCGAGGGTGCTGCAAGCGTCGGAGCGGAGGAGTGGGTAGCCGACACGCTCGGCCGAGGCCAGGGCGGTGTCCGCCAGACGCGCGGCCTCGACGAGGTCTCCGCGTCGACGAGCGACCTGGGCGAGCTGGATGGCGATCTCGGCGTCCTCGTCGAACGTCGTCGGACCGCCGTCGTCCGCCCCTGCCGCGAGCAGGGCCGCCTCCGCCTCGGCCACACGGTCGAGGTCCAGCAGGATCATGGCGCGCTGGGTGAGGAGGTATCCGCGGTTGACGCCGGCACCGCCGTGCTCGAGCAGGGTCGCGCAGCGCCGGAGCGCCTCGTCGAACCGGCCCTGCGCCTGGAGCAGGAGCACACGGTTCGACTCGACGATCGTCAGATTGACGTCGTCCCCGGCTCGAGTGCTCACCGCCTCGGCCAGATCGAACAACCGCTCCGACCGGCGATACCGGCTCGTGATGCGCGCCAGATTGCCGAGGTTGCCGAGCGCGCGCCCTCGCGTGATCGGATTGCCGGCCGCGGCCGCGATCCGAGCGGCGCGGAGATACGACTGCTCGGCTTCCGCCATCCGTCCCAGTTGGCGTTCCACATTGGCGATCACGTTCATCGTGCGACCCGGCTGCTCCTCGGTGAGGAGGCGGCTCGCCCGATGCAGGTGGTCGAGGGCGTCGTCGTACCGACCGAGCTTCTCGAAGGCGCGGGCGAGGAGCTCCGCGGTCGTGCCTCGTCGGTCCCGCGGCACGAACGGCGCGGCGAGCTGGAGGAGTTCGGCCGCATGGCTCCAGTAGCCGGCATCACCCACCGGCTCCACCACGTCGAAGACGAGCGCGGCGAGTGCGTCGCCCGCCCGCTGGTCGACCGCGAGCGCTGCGGCGGCCACCAGCCCGTCGGCGAGGGACGCGTCGACGCGGACGGAGCCGACCAACTCGCGGAACCGGTCCAACACACGCTCGGCCAGCACCACGAGGACCGACGGGCGCTCCTGCTCGACCCCGAGCCGGTGGGCCGCGGTGTGGACGAGCGGGTGCAGTTCGACGGTCCGCTCCGAGACGGTGGCCAGGTGCATGTCCGCCAGGCGACGGAGCAGGCTCACCGAGGTCGGCGCATCCGCGCCGGCGTCGTCCAGCAGTGTCCCGACGACGTCCAGCCGTACTGGGCCGCGGAGCAGGCCGAGCCGCCGGAACAGGGCTGCGGCGGCCGGTCCGACGGCGGCGACCGAGGGTTCCAGGAGCGGCACCGCGTGGTCGCGCCGCGGGCGGT
>NZ_JACYTW010000015.1:0-69090 GCF_014841395.1 Plantibacter sp. CFBP 13570
GACGGTCCACCCGCCGACACGCAGTGCGCCGAGCGGGACCTGGTCGCCGGCGCCCGGGACGACGCGGACGAACCGCACCTCCCAGGGCCCGCGGACGGCTGAGCAGAGGTCGATCCGCGCGCCGGTCCGGGTCCGGTCCGCGGCGTGGCCGTGGCCATGGTCCGGGCCGTCGGCATCGGCGTCGATCCAGCGGGCGAGACCGGAGGACGTCGACCAACCGGTGGACGATCCGTCGGAGGTCGGCAGGGTCGTCAGCCCACCTCGGGTGAACCCGGAACGGTGACTCGGGACACCCTCGGCGTCCAGGAGCACGACCGATCCGTCGAACGGGTCGCGGGCATCGGCGGAGAGCACCGGCGCGGTCGCCGTCGAATACCCGAGGCGTGCGTACAGCGGGGCGTCGCGTTGGGCGACGCCGTCGTTCGCGTGGTCCGTCCCGTGGTTGACGACACGGACGATGCCGTCGGCGGTCGTCCCGCTGACGATCCAGCCCGGGGCGACGATGGTGCGGAGGACGTCGCCCCGCTCGATCGGCAGTGGTTCCTCGACGGCCGTCCAGACGGCGTGGTCGGCCGGGAGCGCCAGACCGAGCATGCCCTTCGCCGCCCAGTAGGGCGAACCGGGGCCGGAGTAGGACTGTGCGAGCTGCCGCCACTCGTGGTGCCAGCCGAGCGTCAGGATCCCTCGGTCGTCCGGCGCTCCGGCGGCGTCGAAGTGCGACACGACGCCACTGGCCGCCCGACGGACGAGTCCCGGCGACAGCGCGGTCGAACCGGCCATCGCACCGGCCCAGAACGGCGCGGCGGCGGCGAAGCGGTAGATGAGACTCCGCCCCTGCACGAGCGGCGAACCGTTCGCGCCGACGAGCGTGACGGCGTCCTCCAGGTAGCGGTCGAGGTGGGCGTCGTAGCGGTCGAGCCGAGCCTGATGCGGGTGGCCCGGCGCGAGCATCGTGCGCCACAGCACCGGATAGAGGTGGAGCGCCCACCCGGTGTAGTGGTCGTAGGCGCGCGTGCCGCCGTCGGCGAACCAACCGCCCTCGCGGAAGAAACCGTCCGCGATCGCGAGGTCCTCCTCGATGTCCGCCTCCGAGAACGGGCCGCCGACCGTGCGCAGAAACTCCTCGACGACGATACGGAACCACACCCAGTTGATGGGCGGGTACGGCTGGCCGATGACGGATGCGAGCCAGTCGATCGTCGTGCGCTTGGTCCGGTCGTCGAGACGGTCCCAGAGTTCGGCACGGGTGAGGTGGAGTCCGATCGCGATGGCTGCGGCCTCGACCTTGGCCTGGTCGACCTCGTCGGGCCGCGGCCACCGCTCCGGGGAGTCCGGGTCGGTGCCCGCTGCGAGGCCGGCGGCGTAGCGCTCGACGAGGTCGCCAGTCCGTGCGGGATCACCGGCGATGCGGAAGGCGGCGAGCATGAACGTCCGAGCGAACCCCTCCAGCCCGTCGATGTCGGAGCCGTAGCCGCCTGGCGCACCCGGGAACAGGATGCGGGCACGACCGGGCGAGGTGAAGGGTTCGGCACCGCCGAGCAGCCGGTCCGCGAGGTCCTCCCAGTGCCTGCGCGTCCAGCCGGTCGACGGTGACAGGGTGCGGTCCAGGGCGAGTGTCTCCGACGCCGGGGCGGTCAGGAGCGCGACCATCAGGCGCTCACCCCCAGGTCGGCGACCCGGACGGCTTCGCGCGGGTCCTCGCCGTTGAGGAACCGCTCGAGGTCGTCGAGCGCCGCGTCCGTCATGCGCAGCGTCTCCCGGCCGAGGGAGCCCGCGATGTGCGGGGTGATCGAGACGTTCGGGAGGTCGAGCAGCGGCGAGTGCACGGGCAGCGGTTCCGGGTCGGTGACGTCGAGGATCGCGTCCAGACGTCCGCTCGCGCACTCCGCCGCGAGGGCGTCGGTGTCGAGCAGGCTCCCGCGGGCCGTGTTGATCACCGTGGCGCCATCCGGGAGCGCCGCGAGCTGGGCAGCCCCGATCATGCGCTTCGTCTCCGGGAGCTCCGGGGCGTGCAGCGAGAGCACGTCGACGTTCGGCAGGAGCTCGTCGAGCGGGACGAGGCGGGCTCCGGCCGCGGTGACGGCCGTGGCGTCGGCGTAGGGGTCGGCGACGAGCACCTCGACCGCGTCGAGCTGCTGGAGCAGGGCGACGACGCGACGGCCGATGCGCGAGAAGCCGACGACGCCCACGCGGCGTCCGAGGTTGGACAGGTTCGTGGTCTCGAGCAGCGTGCGCCACTCGCGACGGTGCGCCCGAGGGTCGCGGGCGAAGACCTGTGCCCGCTTGCCGGCGAGCACGATCGAGGCGAAGGTGAACTCGGCGACCGGGATGGCGTTCGCCTCGGCGGCCGTGGTGACGACGATGCCGCGCTCCCAGACCGCGTCGGTCACGAGTGAGCGGACCGTGCCGGCGCAGTGGAAGACCGCGCGCAGCCGGGGCATGCGGTCGAGCCGCTCCGCCGTGAGCGGCGGGGTGCCCCACGAGGTGATGAGCACCTCAACCTCCGCGAGCCGTGCGGCGAGCGCCGGGTCGTCGAGGTCGCCGGTGGTCTCGTCGTCGCGGACCTCGCACAGCTCGTGGAGCCGGGCCAGGCGGGCGTCGTCGAAGAGCGTCGAGAACACGTCGGGCCACATGGCGACCAGGGCTGCGGGGCGCGCGGCGTTCGACATCTGGTGCTCTCCTTCGAGTGGGCCGCGGTTGCATGCGGTTGTCAGGTAGTGAATACTCCAATCCGATCGGAGTCAAAACAGTCGATCACAAACGAACAAGCTCGATCGAAGATGATCATGGAGACGTCGTGCATCCACCCTCGCAGACCGCACCCGCAACACCGGCCACCGATGAGCTGCGTCGGTCGCACGGCCCATTGGTGACGGCGTGGTCACAGCGCCCGGCGACCGCACTGCGGTCCATCGTGCCGGACGGCGACTGGAGCTCGATCGACCGACGGCTGCTCGACGCGTTCGTGGCGCAGGCCGCCACCGAAGCAGCGCGGGACGACCGTGCCGCGACGCCCTGGCCGCAGCCGCTCTTCTCGCAGTACAGCGCCTACCCGCTCGCCGGGGAGCGCCTCTCCTACGAGACGGCGGTCGGCGACCGACTCGCACGCCTCTCCCGCTCCGTGGTCCTCGCCGCCGCGTCCGCAGCCGGTGTCGCGGTTCCGGCGCCGCACGACCCACTCGCCGAGGTCGCCGACGGCCTGTGGCTCCTCGCGGAGCAGACGACCTGGTGCTGGGCGGCCCACGACGACGCGTTCAGTCGGTTCGGGACGGTCACGCCGTCGCTCGACGAACCGTTCCTCGACCTCGGCGCCGGTGAGGCGGTCGCGGCCGTCGCCTGGGCGATCGCCGTCCTCGGCGACGAGCTCGACGAGCGCTACCCGGGCCTCACCGACCGGCTGCGAGCCGAGGCCGAGCAGCGGGTGTTCCGACCGTTCCTCGACCGCGACGACTGGCACTGGCTCGGCCTCGATGTCGACGATGCAGACGAACCGGTCGTCCTCCACAACTGGAACCCCTGGATCCTCGGCAACACGATCGCGGCAGCGGCGGTGCTCTGCACCCCCGACCGCGCCGAGCCCGTCATCGACCGAGCGGTCGACGGCATCGACCGCTACCTGGCGGGCCTCCCCCGGGACGGCGCGATCGACGAGGGTTGGGAGTACTGGTGGAACGGAGCGGCTCGCGCCCTCGAGGCGGTCGAGACCCTCGATCGTCTCACCGGAGGTCACCTCGCGCTCGACGGCCTCGACCTGCTGCCCGAGTCACTCCGCTTCCCGCTGCGGATGCAGCTGTCCGCCGACTGGTACGTGAACGTCGCGGATGCCCGAGCACGCGGTGATCGCACGCTCCCGTTCGATCTCCTGCATCGCTGGGGTCGGCGACTCGAGCTGCCGGACGTCGTCACGTACGCCACGGCGCATCGCGATCCCGACGCACCCGTCGCCACGGACCGGGCCGGACTCGGACGTCTCGTCCGCGTCTGCCTGGACGGTGCATGGGCGGTCGCGGACGCCCGGAGCGCAGCCCTGCCGCTGCCGGCTTCGGTCGACCTGCCGTCGATCGGCGTGAGTCTCGCCCGTGAGCACGACGGGCGATCCGACGGACTCGCGGTCAGCCTCAAGGGCGGCCACAACGACGAGAACCACAGCCACAACGACCTGGGGAGCGTGATCGTCGCACTCGACGGCGTCCCCGCGGTCATCGATCCCGGGCGGCCCACCTACGACGCGCGGACCTTCGGCCCGGACCGCTACGACATCTGGTGCATGCGCAGCGACTGGCACAGCGTCCCGGCGCCGCGTGGTCTGCTGCAGCAGGACGGTTCGGCGTTCGCGGCGCGCGATCGCCGGGGCGGAGACCAGGGCGGGCAGGCGAGCTGGTCGATGGACCTCGCCGCGGCCTACGGGCTGGCGGAGCACGAACACTGGCACCGGACCGCGACGCTCGACCGCACGTCGTCGCGGGTCGTGATCGAGGACGTCTGGACGCTCGACGACACGGCGGGCACGGCCGTCACCCTCATGCTGTGGGGCGACGTGACCGAGGTCGATCAGGCGACCCTGCTCGTGCGTCGACCGGTCGCCGACGCCCGGGACGTGATGCTCCAGCACGACGCGGCCGAGGTCGCGATGGAGGTCGCCAGGCTCGACGACCCGATGATGCGGTCGTCCTGGGGCGACACGATCACCCGCGTGCGACTGCTGCCGCGTCCCGGTACGGATCGTCTGCTGGTCACCGTGGAGGCCGCACGATGAGCGACGACGGCGACCGGGGAGCACCGGCCGGCGCCGGACCCTCGCAGGTCTTCGGCATCGAGCGGCGCGAGCGCATCATGGACGAGGTCCGACGCAACGGTTCCGTCGTCGTCCGCGAACTCGCCGTCATCCTCGGCGTCACGGAGCTGACGATCCGACGCGACATCACCGCACTCGCCGACCTCGGGCTCGTCACGCGGGTCCACGGTGGCGCCACCGCCCGGAGCTCCCTCGACCAGACGGTCGCGCGATCCGCCGACGCCGCCGGCCCCGCCAGGTACCGCATCGGCATGGTCGTGCCGTCGCTCAGCTACTACTGGCCGCAGATCGTCAACGGCGCCCGCGCCACGGCCGCCCTCAGCCGCTCGCAGCTCGTGCTCCGCGGCTCGTCCTACGACCCGGCCGACCAGCGCCGACAGATGGCCGCACTCGTCGAGACGGGTGGGATCCACGGGCTCATCGCCGCACCCGACACCGCGGGCCAGGACGGGTACGCCCTCCTCGCCTGGCTCGATGCGCTGCCGATCCCGGTCGTGCTGGCCGAGCGTCGCGCGCCGTCATCGCTCGCGCTGCGCTCACTGGAGTGGGTGACGACGGACCACGAGTTCGGCGCGGTCCTCGCCGTCCGCCACCTGTACGAGCAGGGGCACCGTCGCATCGGCATCGCCGCGGCGCGGCACTCCCCCACCTCCGACCACCTGCGTCGCGGGTGGGCCAGGGCGTCCGCTGACCTCGGGCTGGACACGGGCCTGACGGTGAACGCCGAGATCGACGACGTCGAGAACGGGGCCAGGGACGCCCGGCTGGGTGCGCTCGTCGACGAATGCCTCGCCACGGGGACCACCGCGCTGTTCGTGCACGCCGACCCGCAGGCGATCCTGCTCGAGCACCACTGCCTCGACCGCGGCGTGCGGATCCCCGAGGATCTCGCGATCGTCGCCTACGACGACGAGGTCGCAGAGAACGGCGAACCGCCCATCACCGCGCTGCGCCCACCGAAGCAGCACATCGGTCGGATGGCCGTCGAGACGATGGTCGCCCGCCTGTCCGAGGGCCGTCGCCGCCCGACGCAGCGCACCCAGGTCCTCCCCGAGCTGCAGGTCCGCGCCTCGTCCCTGACCGCGCCGCCCGCCTGAGTCGCCCGGATCTGCGCGAAAATCACTGGATTTCGTGCAGATCCGGGCGACTCAGCGGACCTGTGGAGAACGTGGACGGGGAACCACTCCGCGGAGGCACAGTGAAGGGATGCCAGCTGAACTTCCGGACGGACCGTTCCTCGTCGGCGACGCGCTCCGCAGCGGGATGACACCCGGCGAACTCCGCAGTCGTCGGCTCGAGAGGCCGGGTCACGGGATCCGGTCCGCCCGTCCGGTGGAGACGGTCGAGGATCGCTGCCGCGCATTCCTCCACCGCTTGTCCGACCAGGTCTTCGTCTGCGGTCCGACCGCTGCGCTCCTGCTCGGCCTGCCGCTCCCGTACCGGCTCTCCACCCCCGATCGCCTCGACCTCGCCGTGGCCGCCCCGGCTCGCGCTCCGCACGCCGCCGGGATCGCCGGTCGGTCGATCACGATCGACGACGAGGACGACGTGATCGTCCACGGCGGCATCAGGCTGACGAGTCCGGTTCGAACGTGGCTGGACCTTGCCGCGACGCTCCCGCTCGCCGATCTCGTCGCGACAGGCGACCATCTGCTTCGGACGAGTACCGCGGGCCTGGCCGAATTGGAGGAGGCTGCAGCCCGCTATCCGAGTCGGCGCGGCCGTGGAGCCATCGCCGCCGCACTCCCGCTGCTCGATCACCGCGCGGAATCACCGCCCGAGTCCATCGTCCGCGTCGCGCTCGTCCGCGGAGGCGTCATCGGGTTCGAGCCGAACCAGGAGATCCGGGCGGCGAACGGCTCGTTCCTCGCCCGCGCCGACCTCTGTCACCGTGCAGCGCGGATCGTCATCGAATACCAGGGCGACTATCACCGGGTCGAGGTCGACCGGTGGCGCAAGGACCGCGCGCGCTCCAACCGCCTGCGAGCCGCGGGCTGGACGGTCATCGAACTGACGGCCGACGATCTCCGTGACCTCCGCGCCGTCGTCGCCTCGGTGCGCGCCGCCCTCACCGGCCGCTGAGTCGCCCGAATCTGCACGAAATTGGCCGGATTTTCGACAGATCCGGGCGACTCAGCGGGCCATCCGCACGCCGCCGAGGACACGGGCGCTCGTGCGGGCGAGCGTCCGACGCGACAGCAGCCGAGTCGCGAGCGCGGTGAGGTGGTTGCTGCGGCCGGACACGACACTGGGGCCACCGTCAGCCCGGTCGAGCGCGCGGAACGCGGTGTCGATGACCTGCGCGCTCGTCTGCTTGCGGCCGACGGCAGCGTCTTCGCTCCCGACGACGTCGAAGAACTCGGTCTTGGTGGGTCCGGGGCTCACAGCGAGCACCCGCAGCCCGGTGCCGCGAGCCTCTGCCCAGAGCGCCTCGGTGAAGCTCAGCACGAACGCCTTCGTCGCGCCGTAGACAGCCATGCCCGGCGTCGGCTGGTAGGCAGCGGTGCTCGCGACCGTCACCAGGGCGCCGGACCCCTCGAGCAACTGCGGCATAAATGCACGCGTGAGCTCGACGAGGGTCCCGACGTTGAGTTGGATCTCTCCCGTCATGCGCTCCGGGTCCGCCTGGTCGAAGGCACCGTGGCTGCCGAACCCGGCGTTGTTGACGAGCGAGGTGATCCGGATGCCGCGGCGATCCAGCTCCTCGTGGAGTGAATCGGCGGCACCCGCGACGGCGAGGTCGGCCGGCACAACCGTGACCTCGACACCCGAGGCAGACCGGAGTTCGGCCGCCAGCACCTCGAGGCGATCCGCGCGCCTTGCGACGAGCACCAGGTTCGACCCGCGGTTCGCGAACCGTCTGGCGAACTCGACGCCGAGGCCGGAGCTCGCGCCCGTGATGAGTGCGGTGCCACCGCGGAGATCGAGTGTCATGGGGAATCCTTCAGCTGGCGGTACACGAATGTTGTCAGTGACATCATCACCGTCTCTGCTCGTGTTGTCAATGTCAACATGGCGGTAGGCTCGTCTCGTGTCAGCCCAGCCCTATCACCACGGAGACCTCCGCCGGACGCTCCTCGAGGCGGCCGCAGCCAGCCTCGAGACGGACGGCGTCGACGAGCTGTCGCTGCGCCGCCTCGCCCGCGATGCCGGCGTCAGCCACGCGGCGCCGAGCCGACATTTCCGCGACAAGCAGGCCCTCCTCGACGCGCTCGCCGAAGACGGTTTCCGTCGTCTCTCCGCGGCGCTCGAGCGGGCGACCGAAGCCGAGGTCACGTCGTCGGCAGGTGCCCGCGAACAGGTCGACGCACTGGCCCGAGCGTACGTCGGCTTCGCGCTCGCTCAGCCGACCCTCCTCTCGCTCATGTTCGGCCTCAAGCACGCGCCCGATGCCCGGGAGGAGCTGCTCGCCGCCGGTCACGCCTCGATGGAGATCGTCGTCCGGGTCGTCACCGCCGGGCAGGAGATTCGGGCGATCACCGCCGGCGATCCGCACCACATCGCGCTCGTCGCGTTCGCGACCTTCCACGGCATCGCCGCGCTCGCCTCTGGCGGCCTGCTCGACGGCGTCCCGGCCGACGACCTCGTGACGAGCGCCGTCGGCGTCTTCTGGCGGGGCCTGACTCCCGAGCCCTGAATCGCCCGAATCTGCACAAAATCAGCCGGATCTCGCGCAGATCCGGGCGACTCAGCGGGTCAGCCGACGCCGTTCAGAACCGAGGAGGCGAAGGACGCGGCACGGACGCCGAGCGTCGCGATGCGCTCCTGGCGGGCCGCCTCCGCGTCGAAACCGACGTAGGCGAGCGGCGGCAGCTTCCGCACGTTGGCCGAGCACTGGAAGTCGGCGCAGACGAGCGTGCCGACCGTGTCGCCGTTCTTGCCGGCCTGTCCGGCCCGCTTCGCGCTGTAGAACACGACGTCGTTGCTGAGCGTGATGTCCTGGCACCACGCGCACTGCGGCCGGGTGCGGGGCATCGCGTCGGCCTGCCGGAGCAGGATGCCGACGGGTTCGCCGTCGACGATCGTGATGACATAGGCGCGTCGCGGCAGCTTTTTGTCGCGCCACCCGAGGAAGTCACGCACCTCGAAGTCGAGCGTGTCGAAGTCGACGGGCAGGCTCACGTCACTGACCTCCTTGCGCGACGCGTTGACGAAGGAGGCTCGGATCTGGGATTCGTTCAGGGGGATCATGGGTTCACCGGTTCCGGCTGGGCCGTCGTGGAGACGGCGGAGAGACCCTCCGCGCGTCGGTGCGCTGCGGTGGGTGCGTCAGGGTGCGCGGCCCCGTCGTCGTCGCTCGGACGAGCGCGACGGACGAGGCCGACGTCCTCACCGGGTGGGTGAGGTGGTCGACCGGGTGCGCTGCTCTCTCGGGCCGGCGTTGCGGACGCCGACGACCTCCAGACGCCCGACACGGGGCGGAGCGATCAGCATGGACACACAGGCACTGTATCAAGCGATGGCGCGCTCGCTCCCCTGGTCCGCACGTTCAGGCTCCCGGAGCGGCAGGATGGACCCATGACCCTCGACGTCGCCCTCCTCCGTACCGCGTTCCCCTCCCTCGCCTCGGGCATCGCCCACTTCGACGGCCCCGGCGGCACCCAGACGCCACTCGCCGTCGGCCAGGCCATCCTCGACACCCTCACCGGGCCGCTGTCCAACCGGGGCTCGTCGGTCGCCTCCGAGCGTCGGGCGGACGACGCCGTGACCGCCTTCCGTGCCGCGTGCGCCGACCTGCTCGCCGCAGAGGAGCGCGGCATCGTCTACGGCCGCAGCGCGACCCAGCTCACCTACGACTTCTCCAGGCATCTGTCGCGCGGCTGGATCCCCGGCGACGAGATCGTCCTGTCCCGACTCGACCACGACGCGAACGTCCGCCCGTGGGTGCAGGCTGCGGACCGCGCGGGTGCGACCGTGCGCTGGATCGATCTGGACCCGGCGACGGGCGAACTCGACCTCGCCGACCTCGACGACCTCATCACCGAGCGGACGAGACTCGTCGCCGTGACCGCCGCGTCGAACCTCCTCGGCACCATCCCGCCGGTGCGGACGATCGCCGACCGGGCGCACGCGGTCGGCGCGCTCGTCTGGATCGACGGCGTCCACTACACAGCGCACCACGTCGTCGACGTCGAGGCCCTCGGCGCCGACTTCTTCGTCTGCTCGCCGTACAAGTTCTTCGGGCCGCACTGCGGTGTCCTCGCCGCGTCGCCGGCCTTGCTCGAATCGATCCACCCCGACAAGCTGCTGCCGTCGACGAACGTGGTGCCCGAGCGCTTCGAGTTCGGCACGCTGCCCTACGAGCTCATGGCCGGCGTGACGGCGGCCATCGGCGTGCTCGCGTCGATCGACCCCGGTGACGCCACGACGAGACGAGACCGTCTCGTGGCCTCCGCCGCTGCCGTCCACCAGCGGGAACTCGCGCTGCGCACCCGTATCGAGGACGAGCTCGCCGACCTCGGCCCGCTCGTCGAGCTGCACTCGCGAGCCGCCGAGCGCACGGCGACGCTGTTCATGACGTTCCCTGGCAGGCGTGCAGCCGACGCGGCCGCGTTCCTCGCCGCTCGCGACGTCCTCGCACCGGCTGGCTCGTTCTACGCGGTCGAGCCGTTCGCGGCACTGGGCCTCGACGACGTCGGCGGCCTCCGCGTCGGCGTCGCCCCGTACACCTCGGACGAGGACGTCGACCGCCTGCTCGACGGCATCAGGGCCTTCCTCGCGGACTGACCGGCTCGCCGGTTGACCGGCTCACCGGTTGAACGGCTCACCGGTTGGACGGTTGGCGAGCCGGCCCGGCGTCAGCGCCCTCAGGACCGCTTGCCGCTCTCACGTCGCAGCACGACGAACCCGGCGACCATGACGACCGCCCCGAGGACGAGGGTGATGATCCGGAAGAACCCGAAGTCGTCGACACCGAAGATCAGGGGTCCGGCGAAGAGGAACGTGGCGCCGACGAAGTACCAGACGGAGGTCGTCCCGCCGTTCATCGATGCGGGTGGCGGCGTCGATTCGGGCTCCGCCGCGGCGGGACCGTCCTGGGGCACCTCGTCCCCGTGTGGTGCAGGTTCGGGCTGCGTCGATCCGGTCATCATTCGCTCCGATCCGCGTCGCGCTCGGTGGGGTCCACGACGTCGAGCCCCACGCTACGCAGCCCTCGAGCGCCGCGAATCCCCCAGGTGACGGAGATCAGGCCTCGCTGGCGAACATCCGCCCGTCGGGGTCGAGCTTCGTCAGGAGGGCGGCCGAGATCTCGCCGAGCTGCTCGACCTGCGCCGGCGTCAGGGCGTCGAGGACCAGGGATCGAACGTGCTCGACGTGGCCCGGCGCAGCCTGGACGACCTTGCCCCAGCCCGCATCGGTGAGCGTCACGTTCGTCGCCCGTCGATCCTCCGGGCACGGTGTCCGCGCCACGAAGCCGGCCTCCTCCAAGCGAGTCAGCACCCGCGACAAGCGGGGCAGCGTCGCATTCGTCCGGGCCGCGAGCGCCGAGGTGCGCAGCGTGCGGCCCGGCGTCTCGGACAGCATCGCGAGCGTGAAGTAGTCGAAGTGCGTCAGGTGCTCGTCCCGGGTGAGCTGGAGGTCGAGGGCAGCCGGCAGGAGTTCGAGCGCCGCGGCGAAGCGCACCCAGGAGCGTTGCTCGTCGTCGCTCAGCCATCGCGTCTCGGTCATGACTCCAGCGTAGCAATAGTTGCGCCTACAACTAACCGGTGTTACGTTAGTTGTATCAACAACCAATCGACCCGTGACCAGGCGGCCACGAGAAGGAGCATCGTCATGACGAACGTCACCATCTTCGGAACCGGCAACATGGGCACCGCCATCGCCGGCGTCCTCGCAGCAGGCGGCGCCTCCGTCGACCACCTCGGGTCGGCCGAGACCGGCACGATCACCGGCGACGTCGTCGTCCTCGCGGTCCCCTACCCGGCCCTCGCGACGATCGTCGAGCAGTACGCCGACCAGCTCGCGGGCAAGGTCGTCGTCGACATCACCAACCCCCTCGACTTCTCGACCTTCGACGCCCTCACCGTCCCCGCCGGCAGCTCTGCTGCAGCGGAACTGCAGGCGAAGCTCCCGAGCTCCCACGTCCTCAAGGCCTTCAACACGAACTTCGCCGCGACCCTCGCCGCGAAGCAGGTCGGCGACGTGACCACCACGGTCCTCATCGCCGGGGACGACGCCGACGCCAAGGCGGCACTGCAGCAGCTCGTGACCGCCGGCGGCCTCGAGGCCGTCGACGCCGGGTCGCTGAAGCGCGCCCACGAACTCGAGGCGATCGGCTTCCTGCAGCTCACGCTGGCGGCGTCGGAGAAGATCTCCTGGACCGCGGGGTTCGCACTCGTCAAGTAGTCGTCGGATCGTGATCCGGGAGGAACGGTCCTCCCGGATCACGACGGACTGGAGGACGATGGGCGCATGACCTTCCGCGCCCTCGCCCCCGGCCAGCGTTCCAGCGTCCTGCTCGGCGGGCCGCACGATGACGCGCCCGTCCTCCTCTTCGAGACCGACGAGCTCCTCGTCGAAGCGCCGAACTGGTCCCTCGACGGCCGGACGCTGTACCTCAACGGCAATGGGCGGCTCTGGGCGCTCGCGGCCGACGACCCGACCGCGGGGCTCACGCCGATCGACTTCCACGGCCTCCCCGAGCTCAACAACGACCACGTCCTCGACCCCGACGGCGAACACATCCTCCTCTCGGCGATGGACGGTCACATCTACCGCGGCGCCCTCACCGGTGGACCGGTCACGAAGCTCACCGCCGACGACGACCGATGGCACTTCCTCCACGGCGTCTCGCCCGACGGCACGCGGATCGCGTACGTCGAGCTCGAAGGTTTCGAGCACCCCGGTCGACTCGCGATCGCTCCGGCGGTCGAGGGCGGCGGCCCCGTCACCGTCCTCGACACGGGCGACGGCCACCTCGACGGCCCGGAGTGGTCGCCCGACGGCCGGTGGCTGCTCTGCAACACGGAACACTTCGGCACGGCCCCGGGCCATGCCCAGCTCGCGCGGATCCCGGACGGCGGCGGCGAGCTCGAGCAGCTCGTCGTGAGCGGCACCGTCGACTGGTTCCCGCACCTCTCCCCCGACGCCCGCCTGGCCTCCTACATCGCCTTCCCCGCCGGCACGATCGGACACCCGGCCGACCTCGACGTCGAGGTCCGGCTCGTCTCGACCGACGACTGGGCGACCCCGCTCCGCCGCTATCCCCTCTTCGGCGGCCAGGGCACGCTCAACGTGAACAGCTGGTCCCCCGACAGCTCACGGTTCGCCTTCGTCGCCTACCCGATCACGAGCTGAATCGCCCGATTCTGTACGGTTTCGCCGAAGAATCGCACCGATCCGGGCGACTCAGGGGGCTCGTCGATAGGGTCGAGTCGTGACCGATGCCAGCAGCGCCCACTCCCAGACGCTCTCGCGCGGCATCCGGATCCTCGAGGTCCTGGCCGACGCGCGCACCCCGCTCACGATCGACGCCCTGAGCGCGACGCTCGGTCTGCACCGCAGCGTCACCTACCGCCTGCTGCGCACGCTCGAAGACCACCGCCTGGTCGTCCGGGACGGCGCGGGACGGATCGCACTCGGATCGCGCCTGGCAGCCCTCGCCGCCGGTGTCTCCCACGATCTTCAGGCCGCCGCCCTGCCCGAGCTGACGGCCATCGCGAACGAGCTCGGCATGACCTGCTTCCTCACCGTGCTGGACGGCGATGAGATCGTCACCCTCGTCAGCGTCGAACCGCGGCACACGATGGGGTCGATCGCACAGCGGCCCGGCACCCGGCACCCGGTCGGTGTCGGCGCGCCCGGCAAGGCGATCGCGTCCCGTCTGTCGGACTCGCAGTGGCCGGACACGCTCGACGACGACCACCGCACGGAGCTGGCCGTGGTCCGTGAACAGGGCTGGGCGTCGAGCCACGACGAGGTCATCACCGGCCTCCGCGCCATTGCCGCCCCGCTCGCCTCGCACGGCTCGCCGGCAGCCGCCCTCGCGGTCGTCTACGTCTCGAGCAGCCGACCCGAACCCGAGATCGCGGCCCGCCTCATCGAGGGGGCCGCGACCATCGCGTCGTCGGTCTGACCGCGGCTACCTCCGCGCGCCGTAGATCTGACCACGGCTCTGCTCGTCCTCCGCCTCGCCACCGAGCGGGATGCCCGTGCGGTCACGCAGGAGGAGGGTCGCCGCGAAGGCGATCACGATCATGCCGGCGATGTAGAACGCGACGCTCGTCGACGACCCCGTGACCTGCACCAGCCAGGTCGCGATCGTCGGCGCGAACGCTCCGCCGAGGATGGCGCCGATCGCGTAGGTGACCGACACACCCGTGTACCGGATCGACGCCGGGAACAGCTCGGCGAAGTACGCCGCCTGCGGCCCGTAGGTGAAGCCGTTGCCGATCGTGAACAGCGCGAGCCCGAGGAACAACAGCCACGGGTTGCCGGTGTTCACGAGCGGGAAGAGCACGAAGACGGTGGCCAGGAACGCGACCCAGCCGATGATGTAGGTGTTGCGTCGGCCGATCCGGTCGGAGAGTGAACCCGCGAACCACGTGACGATCAGCCAGACGATGGCCGACCCGGTCACCGCGAGCAGCACCGGCGTCCGCTCCATGCCGACCAGGCCACCGTCGGCGAGCGGCGTCGTCGCGTAGTTCTGGATGTAGCCGCCCGTGGTCATGTAGCCGGCGGCGTTGTTGCCGGCGAAGGTGAGCGCCGCGAGCAGCACGAGCAGCCAGTGGTGACGGAAGAGCTCGATGATCGGGACCCGGCGACGCTCCTTGTTGCGGGCGAGCGCGACGAAGACGGGGCTCTCATCGACCTTCCGGCGCACGACGTAGCCGACGATGATCAGGACGAAGCTCAGCAGGAACGGGATCCGCCAGCCCCACTCGAGGAACGCGGCACCGGGCGAGATCACGCCCGTCATGAGCGCGAGCATGCCGGAGGCGAGGAGCAGTCCGATCGGGACGCCGATCTGCGGGAACGCACCGAACCGGCCGCGGCGGCCGGTGGGGGCGTGCTCGACGGCCATGAGGACGGCTCCGCCCCACTCCCCGCCGGTCGAGAGACCCTGCAGGATGCGGAGAAACACGAGCAGTGCCGGGGCGATGATCCCGATCTGGTCGTACGTCGGCAGCAGACCGATGAGCGTCGTGGCGGCTCCCATGAGGAAGAGCGTGATGACGAGCATCTTCTTCCGGCCGATGCGGTCGCCGAAGTGCCCGGCGACGAACGCGCCGAGCGGCCGGAACAGGAAGCTCACACCGACGGTCGCGAACGACAGCAGCAGCGCGGCCTGCGGTCCTGCGGGTTGGAAGAAGAGCTGCGAGAAGACGAGTCCAGCGGCGCTCGCGTAGAGGAAGAAGTCGTACCACTCGACCGTGGTGCCGATGACGGTGGCGAAAGCCACGCGCCGGAGTTCCGCGGGCGTCGTCGCTCGCGCCAGAGATGCGGTTGTCATTGTCTCGAGACCCCTTTGTCCGTCGCGGCCCGTCATTGGACCGCCAGAATGTACACCACATCGTATACAATCATGGTCACCGCGCAAGAGGCAGTCGATGACGACGCACCGTATCGTGATCGCAGGCCGCAGTCGACGCAGATGAGGACGGGACGCGATGCAGGATCACGAACGACAGGCGATCGCCGACGAGCTGGCGGCGGCGCACGAGGAGCGGAGCGTCATCCCCCTCCTCACCGCCCGGCACCCCGACATGACCATCGAAGACTCCTACGCCGTGCAGGCGCTGTGGGCCGAACGCCGCATCGCCGCCGGTCGGCGCGTCGTCGGCCACAAGATCGGCCTCACCTCGAAGGCGATGCAGCAGGCCACCGGGATCACCGAACCCGACTACGGCGTCATCCTCGACGACCAGGTCTTCGACTCGGGCGCGACGCTCGACTTCGACGCCTACTCCAACGTCCGCGTGGAGGTCGAGCTGGCCTTCGTCCTCGGCCGCCCACTGCAGGGGCCGCACTGCACGATCTTCGAGGTGCTCGACGCGACCGACCACATCGTGCCGGCGCTCGAGGTCCTCAACTCTCACATCGAACTCGACGGTCGCACGATCGTCGACACCATCGCCGACAACGCGGCACTCGGTGCCATGGTGCTCGGCGGAACACCCGTCCGCCCCGACGCGATCGACCCGCGCTGGGTCTCGGCCCTGCTCTACCGCAACCAGACCATCGAGGAATCGGGGGTCGCCGGCGCCGTCCTCGGGCACCCGGCACTCGGCGTCGCGTGGCTCGCCGGCAAGCTCGCCCAGCACGGCGGGAGTCTCGCCGCCGGGGAGATCATCCTGTCGGGATCGTTCACGAGACCGATGTGGGTCGAACGGGGCGACACCGTCCACGCCGAATACCAGGGACTGGGAGCCGTGACATGCCGATTCGAATGACCCTGCCGCCGACCTTCGGCGAGCGCCTGCGCACCGCGGATCGCCCCCTCATCGGCATGTGGGTGGTGTCGGGGAGCCCGATCGCGGCGGAGATCGCTGCGGGCAGCGGGCTCGACCTGCTCCTCATCGACGGCGAGCACTCGGCGAACACCCTGGAGAGCATCCAGCTGCAACTGCAGGTGGTGGCCGCCTTCCCGGTGTGTCCGCTGGTGCGGGTGCCGTTCGGCGACGCGGTCGTCATCAAGCAGGTGCTCGACCTCGGGGCGCAGAACCTCATCGTGCCCATGGTGTCGTCGGCCGAGCAGGCGGCGGCACTCGTACAGGCCGTGCGGTACCCGCCGCAGGGCGTCCGCGGGGTCGGCAGCGCGCTCGCGAGGTCCTCCCGCTGGAACCGGATCGACGACTACCTCGCGCAGGCGGACGATTCGGTGTCGCTCACGGTGCAGATCGAGTCGGCGGAGGCCGTGGAGCAGGCGGACGAGATCCTCGCGGTCGACGGCGTGGACGCGGTGTTCGTCGGTCCGGCCGACCTCTCGGCGTCGCTCGGACTGCTCGGCCAGCAGGGGCACCCCACCGTGGTCAGCGCTGTCGAGCGGGTGCTCGATGCCGCCGCCGCCGCGGGGAAGCCGGCCGGCGTGAACGCCTTCGACCCCGTCATGGCCGAGCACTACCTCGACCGCGGGGCGTCCTTCGTCCTCGTCGGTGCGGACGTGTCGCTCCTCGCCCGCGCATCCGAGCAGCTGGCCGAGCGCTTCATCGACGGCCGGAGCGACGCGACCCGCAGCGACGGGTACTGACCCTTCCCCACTGTGTCCGGATCGTATACGATTCTGGATACCGACAACGAGGACGTGTGATGAGCAGCCACCAGGGCATCGAAGGCCTCCCCAACAGCGGGGGCGGCAAGATCATCGCCGTCCACCTCAACTACCCGTCACGGGCCGCCCAGCGCGGCCGCACGCCGGAGCACCCCTCGTACTTCCTCAAGCCGTGGTCCTCCGTCTCGAGCACGGGCGGCACCATCGAGCGCCCGGCCGGCGCGGAACTGCTCGCCTTCGAGGGCGAGATCGCGATCATCATCGGGACCGCGGCCCGCCGCGTCCGCGTCGAGGACGCCTGGCAGCAGGTCTCGGGCGTCACCGCGGCGAACGACTTCGGGCTCTACGACCTCCGCAGCGCAGACAAGGGGTCGAACCTGCGATCGAAGGGCGGCGACGGCTACACGCCGCTCGGCCCGTCCGTCATCTCCGCCGAGCAGATCGATCCGGCCGCCCTCCGCGTGCGCACCTGGGTCAACGGCGTCGTGGTCCAGGACGACACGAGCGACACGCTGCTCTTCCCCTTCGCCCAGCTCATCGCCGACCTCTCGCAGCTCTCGACGCTCGAGCCCGGCGATGTCATCCTCACCGGCACACCCGCCGGCTCCTCCGTCGTCGTGCCCGGCGACGTCGTCGAGGTCGAGGTCGACGCACCGACCGCACCCGGCACCCCGACGAGCGGTCGACTCGTGACGACGGTCGTCGAGGGCACCGAGCCCTTCGGCGGGTTCGGCGCGAAGCCGGTCGTCGACGACCATCAGCGGATCGAGGCCTGGGGGGACGCTGTGGCGGCGGGTCTGCCCTTCGACAAGCTCAGGGACCGGGACGATCTCGGTGATCGGGTCGCCGAAGCGCTCGACCCCGCGGTCGCCGAGCAGCTCGCCTCGGTCTCGACGGCGACGCTGAGCGCCAAGCTGCGGGCCCGCGGGTACACCGAGGTCTTCATCGAGGGCGTCCACGCCTCACGACCGGGCACGCGCATGGTCGGCGTGGCCCGCACCCTCCGCTTCGTCGCCTACCGGCCCGACCTCTTCGCCGAGCGTGGGAACGGCTTCAACGCGCAGAAGCGCATCTTCGACACCGTTGAGTCCGGCGAGGTCATCGTGATCGAGGCACGCGGTGAGCGCGGCACGGGCACCGTCGGCGACGTCCTCGCACTTCGGGCGCAGCAACGGGGATCGGCCGGGGTCGTCACCGACGGCGGCATCCGCGATGCCGAGCAGGTCGCGGCGTTCGACCTGCCGACCTTCTCGCAGGGTCCGCACCCGTCCGTCCTCGGGCGCCGCCATGTGCCGTGGGAGACCGATGTCGCGATCACCTGCGGTGGGGCGACCGTCCTGCCGGGCGACGTGATCGTCGGGGACGGTGACGGCGTCATCGCGATCCCTCGGGCGCTCGCCGCCGAGGTCGCCGCGGAGGCGGTCGTGCAGGAGGCGGAGGACGCGTGGATCGCCGAGCAGGTCCGTGGCGGTGCCGCCGTCGACGGACTCTTCCCGCTGAACGCCGAGTGGCGGGCGCGATACGAGAGCGAGCAGGGACGATGAGCGGGCCACACCCGACGACCGGGCAGGAGGCGTCGCTCAGCAAGTCCGAGCGCGCCTACCGGTTCATCCGCGAGGCCATCGACGAGGGGCGCTTCGTCCCCGGGTACCGGCTGGTGCTCGGCCAGATCGCCGGCGAGCTCGACATCAGTGTCGTCCCGGTGCGTGAGGCGATCCGGCGGCTGGAGGCCGAGGGGCTCGTGACGTTCGAGCGCAACGTCGGCGCGCAGGTCGCGATGCTGCACGAGACCGAGTACCTCTTCACGATGCAGACGCTCGCCCTCGTCGAGGGCGCAGCGACCTCGATGAGCGCCGCCTACCTCACCGACGACCACCTGGCCCGCGCCCGCGAGATCAACGAGCGGATGCGCCGCACCCTCGACGACTTCGATCCGCACGCGTTCACGGCGCTGAACCTGGAGTTCCACACCGTCCTCTTCGAGGAGTGCCCGAACCCGCACGTCCTCGACCTCGTCCACCGCGGCTGGCGGCGGCTGAACGCGCTCCGCGATTCCACGTTCAGCTTCGTGCCCGGCCGCGCGCGGGAGTCGGTCGCCGAGCACGACGGCATCCTCGAACTCATCGCCGCCGGCGCCCAGCCACTCGAGATCGAGATCGCCGCCCGCGACCACCGCACCGCGACGCTCGACGCCATGCTCGCGTACCAGGCCGAGCACCAGCCGCCCACCACGGCCCGCCCGCCGTCGTCACCGCCGTCCACCACCCACCGGAGGAACCACCCATGACCCAGCACGTTCCGGCAGCGTTGCCCGACCGTATCCGGCACTACATCGACGGCGCGTTCGTCGACTCGGTCGACGGCGACACCTTCGACGTCCTCGACCCGGTGTCGAACGAGACCTATGTCCGGGCCGCCGCCGGCAAGCAGGCGGACATCGACCTCGCCGTCGCCGCCGCGAAGCGCGCCTTCGACGAGGGGCCGTGGCCGCGGCTCCTCCCCCGCGAGCGCAGCCGGATCATGCACCGGGTCGCCGACGCCGTCGAGGCGCAGGACGCCCGCCTCGCGGAGCTGGAGAGCTTCGACACCGGACTGCCGATCACGCAGGCGCTCGGTCAGGCGAAGCGCGCCGCCGAGAACTTCCGATTCTTCGCCGACCTGATCGTCGCCCAGCACGACGACACCTACAAGGTGCCCGGGCGGCAGCTCAACTACGTCAACCGCAAGCCCATCGGCGTCGCGGGGCTCATCACGCCGTGGAACACGCCGTTCATGCTCGAGAGCTGGAAGCTCGCTCCGGCCCTCGCGACCGGGAACACGGTCGTCCTGAAGCCGGCGGAGTTCACCCCGCTCTCGGCAAGCCTGTGGGCGGACATCTTCCGCGACGCCGGCGTGCCCGACGGCGTGTTCAACCTCGTGAACGGACTCGGCGAGGACGCCGGCGACGCCCTCGTGAAGCACCCGGACGTGCCGCTCATCTCGTTCACCGGCGAGAGCAGCACTGGCCAGCTCATCTTTGCGAACGCCGCGCCGTTCCTAAAGGGGCTCTCGATGGAGCTGGGCGGCAAGTCGCCGGCCGTCGTGTTCGCCGACGCCGACCTCGACGACGCCCTCGACGCGACGGTGTTCGGGGTGTTCTCGTTGAACGGCGAGCGCTGCACCGCCGGCAGCCGCATCCTCGTCGAGCGGAGCGTCTACGACGACTTCGTCGAGCGCTACGCCGAGCGGGCCCGCAACATCGTCGTCGGGCACCCGAACGACCCGGCCACCGAGGTCGGCGCGCTCGTGCACCCGGAGCACTACGCGAAGGTCATGGGCTACGTCGAGATCGGCAAGACCGAGGGCCGCCTCGTCGCTGGCGGCGGTCGCCCCGAGGGGTTCCCGACCGGCAACTACGTCGCGCCGACGGTCTTCGCCGACGTCCCGCCGAGCGCCCGCATCTTCCAGGAGGAGATCTTCGGGCCGGTCGTCGCCATCACCCCGTTCGACTCCGACGAGGAGGCACTCGCGCTCGCGAACGACACGAAGTACGGGCTCGCCGCCTACATCTGGACGAACGACCTCAAGCGGGCCCACAGCTTCTCCCAGAACGTGCAGGCCGGGATGGTGTGGCTGAACTCGAACAACGTGCGCGACCTCCGCACGCCGTTCGGCGGGGTGAAGGCCTCGGGGCTCGGGCACGAGGGCGGCTACCGCTCGATCGACTTCTACACCGACCAGCAGGCGGTGCACATCACGCTGAACCAGGCGCACTCCCCACGCTTCGGGACCGGCGGGCCGCTGCAGGCCGCGCACTGACCGCTCCCGGTCGACTTCCACCCAGCAACCGAGATCAGCAAGGACGCAGATCATGTCGAACCCCATCACCCCGTCGTCGGCCGAGCCCGTCGTGACCGCCGCCGACCCGATCGCCGTGCCGGTGAACCGCATCCCGACGCCCGCCGCCACCCCGCCGGACATCCTCCGCTGTGCGTACATGGAGATCGTCGTCACGGATCTCGCCGCGAGCCGGAAGTTCTACGTCGACGTCCTCGACCTCGTGGTCACGGAGGAGGACGAGACGACCGTCTACCTGCGGAGCTTCGAGGAGTTCATCCACCACAACCTCGTGCTGCGGCAGGGGCCGGTGGCGGCGGTCGCCGCGTTCAGCTACCGGGTGCGGAGTCCTGAGGACCTCGACCGCGCGGTCGCCTTCTACACGGAGCTCGGGTGCCGGGTGGAGCGTCGGGCCGAAGGCTATGTGAAAGGCATCGGCGACTCGGTGCGCGTCGAGGATCCGCTCGGGTTCCCCTATGAGTTCTTCTACGACGTGGAGCACGTCGAGCGGTTGGCGTGGCGCTACGACCTGTACACGCCAGGCGCGCTCGTGCGGCTCGACCACTTCAACCAGGTGACGCCCGACGTGCCGCGCGCGGTCGCGTACATGGAGGACCTCGGGTTCCGCGTCACTGAGGACATCCAGGACGAGGCCGGGACGACGTACGCGGCCTGGATGCGCCGGAAGCCGACGGTGCACGACACCGCGATGACGGGTGGCGACGGACCGCGCATGCACCACGTGGCGTTCGCGACGCACGAGAAGCACAACATCATCGCGATCTGCGACAAGCTCGGCGCACTGCGGATGTCGGACGTCATCGAGCGCGGCCCTGGCCGGCACGGCGTCTCGAACGCGTTCTACCTGTACATCCGCGACCCCGACGGCCACCGCATCGAGATCTACACCCAGGACTACTACACCGGCGACCCCGACAACCCGGTGGTCACGTGGGACGTGCACGACAACCAGCGTCGCGACTGGTGGGGCAACGCCGTCGTGCCGAGTTGGTACACGGAAGCGTCGCTCGTCCTCGACCTCGACGGCGAGCCGAAGCCGGTGGCCTCCCGGACCGATGACTCCGAGCTCGAGGTCACCATCGGTGCCGACGGCTTCTCCTACACCCGCAAGGGCGATGAGGCGCAGGGCTTCAAGCTCGGCAACACGCTCTGACGGCTTCAGAAGTGAGCTGTGGAAACGGCGCTACGTCTGCATGAGCGAGCCTCACGCAATGGGTGGGTACCCGGTCGAGTCGCGTCCCGACCAATATCGAACAAGATGTGCGCCGCCGAACAACGGCGATCTTCGCTACGATACTTCAAAGAGTGACGTAAGACGCTTCGACGAACACTTAGGACGATTTTGCCAAAGACGCCAGACAATCAAGCGCTCGACGCATTCAGGGACGCAGCGCAATCCCTCAAGCTGTATCGCCGCGCGGAGCTCATTGGGGACAACGGAGCCGAGCTGATCGAGGCTTTGTATGTCGATCCTCTGCCAAATGAGCACGTCCTGCAAACGATGCTCAAGCCAAATACCACTTTTCTGGTGGGCCGCAAGGGCACGGGGAAATCGACGGTCTTTCAACGAGCGCAATACGAGCTAAGAAAGCGGTCAGATGTAGCGACGGCCTACGTCGACATTAAGAGTGTCTTTGAGTCTTCGCGAGTCGATGGAGCCGCCCTCGCGTCTGCCGAATCCTTCCAGGGCGTGCTTTCCCAGGATGCTCTGGAACGATTCTTGCTGAATCGGCAGTTCGTTTCGACAATTATCGGATCGATTCGCGAAGAGATTGAGAAGCGAGTCAAGACCAAGCTTTGGGAACGCGTAAAACTCAAGTTTGGCGGAACCATGGGCGAGCTTTTTCGAGGACTCGATAAACTCACCGCAGAAGCAGCAACTGTCCGATATGAAAGCATCGTCGGAGCCTACGTTCAGTCGAAGCGATCCAGAGCCGAAGGCGTCAATTCCCACGAGTCAAATCTGCACATAGGGGCTCAAGCTGCGGCATCCGTTAGCCCCCAAGCAGACCTGGAGGCATCTCTATCTTCAACAAAATCCAGAACTAGCACGAAGGAAGAGGAGTTCGAGCAAGCAGATATCCTCATGCGTGTTTTCGACTTGCGCGAGTACATCACTGAGCTAAAGAAGATTCTCGAGTTGTGTGGAATCAAACACCTTTACGTGTTTCTGGACGATTTCTCCGAGCTGCCGGAGCCAGCCATGCGAGTCGTTGTGGATGCACTGATTGCTCCCTTGAACAACTGGTCAGACGAGTTGATCAAATTCAAAATAGCTGCGTATCCGACGCGTATATACTACGGCGAGATTGACAAGACTAAGACCGACGAGATTAACCTGGACCTCTTCAATCTCTACGGCACCTCCGACCTAGTCGCCATGGAGGAGAAAGCTGTCGACTTCACTAGGCGCCTCATTCTGCGGCGACTCGAGCATTTCGGAGCAGTGCCCGCTGGGCGGTATTTTGATGGGGCATCCGGAGATGAACTCTGGCGCCAGCTCTTCTTTGCAACAATGGCAAATCCTCGAAACCTCGGTTGGCTTCTGTACTTTGCGTACGAATCGGCCCTTCTCTACGGGAAGATCATCGGCTCTGGCGTTATACGAGATGCCGCCCGCCGTTACTATGAGGAGAAGATTGCAGCGGCATTTGAGATGAATAAGTTTCTCAATGAGAGCTTTGAAGAGAGGTCTTCGATATTCAGCTTGAAAGACCTTTTGGACAGCCTTGTCGCGAAAGCCCGCAGTCTCCGAAATAGCGATGTGAGCATCTTGCGTGAGCTGGAAGGACGAGCTCCGTCTAGTCACTTCCACATTAGCGTGGACCGAGAGAGTTTGCTTAATAGCCTGGAGTTGAATTTCTTCGTAACGAAGTACTATGTCATGAGCGACCGTGATGGAAATAAGGTCGCAGTTTACTCGTTGAACTATGGATTGTGCCAGGCTAGGACTATCGAGTTTGGTCGCCCTCGTGGCACAAGAGAGAAGCGCTACAGGCAGTATTATGCCGAACGCGTTTTTGACTACACGCCGCTGCTAGACGCTTACGTGCGAACGAATCAAGAAATCACCTGTGATAGTTGCGGCGCCCGCCAGGATGTCGAACAGCTGAGTGCCCTTCGCGCCTACGGAATGCTCTGCCCCGTTTGCCGCGTTGGCACGTGCACCGTAATAAACCTGTCCCGAAAGTACGAGACAGTGCTGCGCTCAGTCTCGGACTCATCTTTGCTTCCGGCGGTGGAGCTGGGTATATTGCAAGCCCTGGACTCCGAAGGCCGGCCGTTGAATCCCAGCGATGTCGCAGAGGAGTTGGATTGCTCTTATCAACTTGTCGGAAGAAGAGCAAAAAACCTTGACGAACGTGGCCTAATCCAGCGCAATCAAGATGCAAGCAGTCGTCGCGTCTACGTCCCCACGGATTTGGCGCGGTCCGTCTACTTCAATGCGGCCGGAGAAACAGACTAGTCATGTAGTCCGGAGCCGGCCGAGGACAAAGTGAGGCCGCCACGAAGCCGACTGCGAGCGGGCGCGGCTGGCTGACTCGTTTCCTGCGCATGCTTGGGTGCTCGAGCAACTTCATAGAGGCGGAGAAGGCCATAACTACCCGATGTTCAATTGGCAGCTCCTCCCTGTCCGACATCGGGAGCGGAGGAGCTGCCCGCGAGCAGTTCGCCGCCCGTCGCGCTCTGTCGGCACGTGTGCGCTCTACACATGGCGGCAAAGCGCCGAAGTGTCCGACCGACCACAGGTCAGTTCACGACATCGGGGTCAAGTCAGCGAGAAGATTAAAGTCAGTTAGTGTCAGCCCCATGAACGCGGACGACGCTTGTGACTTCTGCACGAACATCACTGAGGGCACGTTCGACGTGGTCGCTCGGGGAACCGGTGTCATCGCTGTCCTCGACCGGCACCCGATCAATCGTGGCCATGTGCTCGTCCTGCCGACGCGCCACGCGGCGGATCTCGCGGCACTTCATCCCACGGAGATCAGCGAGATGGCCGTCGTCGCGCAGCGCGCGGATCGAGCGATTCGAAAGGTCTTCGGAGATGCCGTCGAAGGGACGAATCTGCTGATGTCGAACGGCGCGGCTGCGGACCAGGGCGTCCCCCATGCCCACCTCCACGTCATTCCGCGTGCCACCGGTGACGGCTATGAGTTCCGTGAGGACGCGAGCCGTTATCCACTCGTCCAGCTGGACGCAGCTGAACGCGCCGCCCTGAGCACGGAACTCGACTCGCCGGGCTGACGCACTGAGTTGAGTCGAACGGTCGCACGCTCGCCGCTCATGCGACGATCTGCCTCACTTCGCGGGCTCGATGCCGCACGCACTTCCCTATGCTGGCTGGATGATGAGCCCGGTCGGCTACACCTCGTTCACCGGATCCGCACCCGACGAGGTGTGGGGTGAGGTGACGCAGCTGTTCGTCGCGGCGTTCACCGCCGAGCCCTACAACGAGGACGCGATCGACCTCGCGACCATCCGGCAGTGGGGCCCGGAGCATCTCGGCCACCGCGGCGGACGCCTCGTCATCGCCACGGTCGACGGCCGGGTCGTGGGCTTCGTGCTCGCCCACGGCCTCGACGCCGACCCGGCCTGGCTCGGCATCCTGGCGCAGCTGGCCGACTCCAGCAGCACCGCGTCGGCTGCCCTCGCGCGTCCGGCGGACGCCGTCGTCGTCCACGAACTCGCCGTCGCTGAGGATCAGCGCGGACGTGGGATCGCCCGCGGCTGCCTGGCCGCCGTCCTGCAGGACCGATCCGAGACGCAGACGGTCATCGGCGTCTACGAGCGCGCGACCGAGGCGGCAGCGATGTACCACCGCTGGGGGCTCAGCGAGCTCGGCCGTGTACCGATGCCCGGCGACGCGATCGCCCTCCGCGTCCTGACCGCGCCCACGACCGAGCTGGTTTCGCGCCTGCGACCCACCAACCCCGAGTCGGCACGGATGATCCGGCGGACGCTCTGGCTCAGCCCCTGGGAGTGGGATTGTTGCGGCGGGCCGTTGGAAACCGGCCAACGGGCGACCTTCTCCGTCTGGCCCGTCGACGATGGACAGCGGACCTGGCTGACCGAGGCGATCGGGGCGGATCTGACGGCGCGGATCGACGGTGTCGAGATGCACCACGAGGAGGACGCCGCACCGGAGCGGCTGACGGGCAGGCTGGCGAAGCTGTCGAAGGTGTCGATACCCTCGCGCCGCATCCACACCAAGCGACCACCGCTACCGCCCGGAGTCTCTTCCGCCCCGGCTCGCTTCTTCGGCTCGCCAGACAGCGCGTGGTTCGCGGAGATGCGACCCTCCGCGTACGTCACCCACCACGAGACCGTCCCCGGCCCGCCCGTCGTCGAGGAGACACCGCGGATCCCACTCACGCGCGGCATCGATCACCCCGACGCCCAAGCAGGGGCGCAGGCAGCGGCAGCGGCAGCGCGCGCAGCGGCGCAGGCGGCACAAGCTGCCGCTCGGGCCGCGCAGACGACCGGCCCGCCACCACCGGGCGAGGTCGAACCCCGACTGGTCGGCTATCTCGTCGAACTCGATGTCGACGTCCCGGACACGGAGGTGGGCGCATGACGCTGCGGACCCTCTGGCTCACCCGCTGGGAGTGGCGCTGCTGCGGCGGCCCCTTGGCGACCGGGCAGCAGGCGACCCTGTCCGTCTGGCCCGTCGACGACGGACAGCGGACCTGGCTGATCGATGAGATCGGGGCCGATCTCGCGGCGCGGATCGACGGTGTCGAGAGGCACCACGAGGAGGACCCCGCTCCGGAGTGCTTGACGGGCACGCTGTCGAGGCTGTCGACGGTGTCCGTGCTCTCGCGCCTCGTCTACACCGAACGCCCTCCGTTGCCACTCGGAGCCCTGCCTGCGGCGAGGCGACTGATCGGTCCCCCAGGCAGCGGCGTGTACATCGGCGTACCGCACTCCCCGTTCGTGACGCACCATGAAACTGTGCCAGGGCCGCCCATCGTGGAGGAGACGCCTCGGATTCCGCCCCGGCGCGGGGTCGAGGGCGCCGACGCCCGGTCGGCAGCACGAGCTCGGTCAGCAGCGCGAGCAGCGGAACAGGCGGCCGCGGACGCGGAAGCCGAAGCACATGCAGCGCGCGGGACCATCCCACCACCGGGCGAGGTCGAACTACGACTTGTCGGCTACCTTGTCGAGCTCGAACTGGACGTCGACTGAGCCGGACCGGCGTGGCTCAGTCCGCGCGGCGCAGGCCCAGCAGCGTCGCGTCGATCAGGCGTTCGGCGCGCTCCGGGGTCATCCGGTCCGACTGCTCCGCTGCTCGCGCGACCGCGATGCCGTCGAGCACCGCCAGCAGGAGTGCCGCATCGTCCGCGGCCAGGCCGTCTTCCGGGAACGCGGCGACGAGCAGCCGCAGGAGGACCTCCTCGGTGCGGGCCCAGTCAGCAGCGTGGATCGCGCGCACCTCGGTCTCGGTGCTCGCCCGAGCGGCGAAGGCGACCCAGACGATCCCGTCGGTCAGGTCGTCACCCTCGACACAGGCGATCTCACGACAGAAGATCCGAAGTCGTTCCTCTTCGGAGTTCACCGCCTCGAGCCGTGCTGCCACACGCCGACGGAACCGCTCGTTGACCTCGGTCATCGCCGCGACGACCAGTCGGTCCTTCGTCGGGAAGTGATGCTGGACCGCGCCGACGGAGACACCGGCCTCGCTCGCGACCGTGCGGATGGTCAGCGCATCGGCACCGCGCGACGCCATGATCCGCAGCAGTGCATCGAGGATCCGATCCCTGTTCGTGTCCTGCTCGGTCATCGCCTCCGCTTTCGCCATCGCCCACTCGACAGGGTACGGTCTTCACATGACCAATACGAGCGTATTGCCGCCATCATTGCCGACCTCCCGACGCATCGCCGCACTCGACGTGGTCCGCGGACTCGCGATCCTCGGCACGCTCGGCACGAACATCTGGGTGTTCTCGCACCCCTGGGGTCTGCTCGGGATGCTCTCGGCCCCGGTGACGCCGGAGACCGGCCCCGCCGCGGGCACGATCCAGCTCGCCCTCATGGCGCTCACGCAGGGTAAGTTCCTCGCCCTCCTGACCCTGATGTTCGGCGCGGGACTCGCGATCCAGCACGCCACTGCACGCCGACGCGAGCAGCGCTGGCCGGGCCGGTACCTGTGGCGCGCCACCCTGCTCCTCATCGACGGTGCGGTGAACTACGTCCTCATCGCGGAGTTCGACGTCCTCATGGGCTATGCGGTCACCGGCGCCATCGTCGCCTGGCTCCTGCTCACGAGGCCCCGCGCCCAGCGCGCCATGATCGCCGTCTTCGGCGCACTCCACGTCCTCCTCATCAGCGCGATCGTCGCGTTCATCGCCACGACGCCGGCGGTGTCGGGCGACCTCCCGCTCCCCGCCGGAGCGAGCCCGTACGCTACTGAATCGTTCCTCGGCCTGGCGATCTTCCGGCTCGACAACGTGGGGGTCTTCCGCGCGGAGCCCGTGCTGATCGGATTCCTCACGCTCGCGATGTTCCTCGCCGGCGCACACCTCTTCCAGGCCGGGGTCTTCGGTGAGACCGGTGGTCGACTCCGACGCCGCCTGATGATCATCGGTGCCTGCGCGCTGCCGGTCGACCTGCTGCTGGGCATCGCCGGAGGCACGGCGGGACTCCTCGCCGAACGCTACCTGGCCGCGCCGCTCGTGGCGCTCGGCATCCTCGGTGCCACCGTCGAGCTCTGTCGTCGCTTCGGCACCGACCGCTGGATCGCCTCGCGCCTGCGCGAGCTCGGCAAGGTCGCCTTGAGCGCGTACCTGCTCCAGAACCTCCTCGGCGGCGCGATCTTCTACGGCTGGGGCTTCGGCCTCGCCGAACTCACCGCCCCGTGGCGCGTCCCGGTCTCCGTCGCCGCGTTCGTCGTCATCGCCGCGCTCGTCACCGGCTTCGCCCACCTCTGGCTCCGGCGGTTCGCGCTCGGCCCCGTCGAGTGGCTCTGGAAACGCGGCGCGGAGCTCGGGACGAAGCAGCCGGAGGGCCGACCCTCGCTACGGTGAGACCATGACCACCGTGCACCTGACCGGCCAGTTGATCTGCGCGACACCGACCGATGTGGCGATCGTCGAGACCCATCTGCCGGAGCATGTCGCTCTCACCCGCGCCGAACCGGGGTGCGTGTCGTTCGAGGTGACGCCGACGGACGACCCGCTCGTCTGGGACGTCGCCGAGGTCTTCGAGGACGACGAGTCGTTCGCGGCACACCAGGCCCGCGTCGCCGCGAGCGACTGGGGACGAGCGACGGCCGGTATCGAGCGCCGCTACCGGGTCACGCGGTCTCAGGACGTCCTGCAGGTCAGCGACGACGACCTCGCCGACCTCCGCCGCAGACTCCGCGACACCCGCTGGCCTGACCGGTGGCCGACCGCCGGTTGGGAAGCCGGCACCAACCAGGACGAGCTGCGGCGGCTCGTCACGTACTGGGCGGACGACTTCGACTGGGCGGCACAGCAGCGGGACGTCAACGCCCTGCCGTGGCACCGGGCGGAGATCGATGGAGCCACCATCGCCTACCTCCGGTTCGACGCCGAGGCTCCAGGCGGGATCCCGATCGTCCTCACGAACGGCTGGCCGAGCACCGCCCTCGAACTGGTCGGACTCGCCAGACGCCTCGCGACGCCGTCCCACTACGGCGGAGACCCGGCGAGCGCCGTCACCGTCATCGTGCCCGCGCTGCCCGGCCTGCCGTTCTCGCCGCAACGGCCGACCTTCGGCGATCAGACGCACGAGCTGTGGCACACGCTCATGCACGATCACCTCGGCTTCGCCCGGTACGCCGCCCATGGAGGCGACCTCGGGGCCGGGATCACCTCTCGGCTCGCGCAGGCGCACCCCGAGGCGGTCGCCGGCATCCACCTCCTCGCGGTCGCCGCGCCGCTCGAGGTCGACGCCGAGACGCTCACCGAGGAGGAGCAGGCGCATCTCGCCCGGGTCGAGGCCTGGGACGCCGAGGAGGGCGCGTATGAGCATCAGCACCACACGCGTCCGCTCACGCTCGCTCCCGCACTGTCCGACTCCCCTGTCGGCCTGCTCTCGTGGATCCTCGAGAAGCATCGGGCCTGGAGCGATTGCGGCGGCGACGTGTCGTCCCGGTTCAGCGACGACTACCTCGCGACACTCGCCTCCGTCTACTGGTTCACGAACGCGATCGGCACCTCGCTCCGCCCGTACTACGAGTCCGCGACCGGGATCACGACGCGTGTCGACCGGGTCGAGGTGCCGACCGCGGTCGCGCTCTTCCCGCACGACCTGGCGAGCCCGCCGCGCAGCTGGGCCGAGCGGAGCTACGACGTGCGACGGTTCACGACCATGCCCCGAGGCGGCCATTTCGCTCCACACGAGCAACCGGAACTCCTCGCGGACGACATCCGCGCGTTCCTGACGACGCTGTGACCGACGGTCCACGGACGGCACGTCCCGAGTCGCCCGTCGTCGTCCGCACGGCCTACTCGGGCCGAGCCGTCGAGTACGCCGACCTCCTCGGCTCGATGGCCTCGGTTCACCCCTCGGACCTCCAGCTCGTGACCTCCTGGGCCGATCGCATCGACGGGCGGGCACTCGACGCGGGCTGCGGCCCAGGGCACTGGACGGCCTACCTCGCCTCGCGCGGCCTCGACGTGCGCGGCATCGACCTGGTCCCGGAGTTCATCGAGCACGCCCGGACCCACCACCCTGGGGCCCGGTTCGACCTCGGGACCCTCGACGCCCTCGACGCCGAGACCGGATCGGTGGGTGGCGTGCTCGCCTGGTACTCACTCATCCACCACCATCCCGACACGATCGGCGTCCCGCTCACGGAATTCGCTCGCGTGCTCCGGACGGGCGGCGAACTGCTGATCGGCTGCTTCGTCGGGGCATCGGTCGAAGCGTTCGACCATGCCGTGATGACGGCCTATCGCTGGCCGGTCATGGAGCTGGCCGAGCGGGTGCGCCGGGCGGGATTCGACATCGTCGAGACACACGCCAGGACGAGCCTCGACCAGCGACCACACGGAGCGATCCTCGCCCGGCGAGCCGACGCGGTGAGGTGAGGTGGTTCGTCGCCCGGCCCGAGGCTGAGCGACGATCCGCCGCAACTCACTGCCGCTGCATTTCCAGAGTATGCCGGGCACCGGGGCTTGCCGCAAGACCCCCTCCGGCCTCCAGAATGGGTGGCCGCGGTCGCCTCCGACCGCGAGAACGGGGTCCTCATGCATGACGTCATCATCAGCGGTGGCGGCCCGACCGGCATGATGCTGGCAGCCGAACTCCGGCTCCACGGCGTCGACGTCCTCGTCCTCGAGCGGGACGCCGAGCCGAGCCCTGCCGTGCGGTCGTTGGGCCTCCACCCGCGGAGCATCGAGATCCTCGACCAGCGCGGCATCCTCGACCGGTTCCTCGCCGAGGGCACGCGGTACCCGGGCGCCGCCGGTCACTTCGCCGGGATCGTCCCGCCGCGACCCGCACCGCTCGACACCGCGCATGACTACGTCCTCGGTCTCCCGCAGCCGGTCACCGATCGGCTGTTGACCGAACGCGCGCTCGAGCTCGGTGCCGAGTTGCGTCGCGGGAACGGACTCGTCGGCCTCGAACAGGACGATGACGGCGTCACCGTCGAGCTGGACGACGGTGAGCGCCTGGGGGCACGGTGGCTCGTCGGATGCGACGGCGGGCGGAGCACCGTCCGGAAGATCCTCGGCATCGGCTTCCCAGGCGAGCCCGCGCAGACCGAGTGGATGCTCGGGGAGATCCAGGTCACCCTCCCGGCCGACGAGGTCGCCGCCATCGCAGAGGAGGTCCGGAAGACGCACCGTGGCTTCGGCATCGGACCGGTGTCCGACGGCTTCTTCCGCGCGGTGGCGCCCGCCGACGCCCCCGCCGACGAACGCCTGGCGACTCCAACGATCCAGGAGTTCCGGGCCCGGCTCGAGCGCTTCGCCGGGACCGACTTCGGCGCACATTCCCCGCGCTGGCTGTCGCGCTTCACCGATGCGACGAGACTCGCCGAGCACTACCGGGTCGGCCGGGTGCTCATCGCCGGCGACGCCGCCCACGTGCACCCGCCCCTCGGCGGGCAGGGCCTCAACCTCGGGATCCAGGACGCGTTCAACCTCGGATGGAAGCTGGCCGCCGAGCTCGCCGGCTGGGCACCGGCCGACCTCCTCGACACCTACGCGACGGAGCGCCGCCCGGTCGCCGACGACGTCCTCACGCTCACCCGAGCGCAGAGCGTCCTCCTGTCCCCCGACCCCGGCCCGCAGGCGGTGCGTCGGCTGTTCTCGGAGCTGATGCGGTTCGACGACGTGGCCCGCTTCCTGGGCGAGCGGATCGCGTCCACCGGCGTCCGATACGACGTCGGAGGTCCCGGCGCAGCGGTGGACAGCGGCTCGGACGAGGGGTCGCTGCTCGGTCGACGGCTCCACGACCTCCCCCTGGTCGACGGCGGGCGCTTGTTCACCCTCCTCCACGAGGGTCGCGGACTCCTGCTCGACCAGACCGGGACCCACGGGCTGTCCGGCTGGGCGGACCGCGTCGACCGGGTCGCCACCACGACCCCGGAGCTCGCGGCCACGGCGGCGCTCCTGCGCCCGGATGGCCACGTGGTCTGGCTGGCCGACGGGCGGGAACCACTCGAACCGGCCCTCCGGCGCTGGTTCGGCGAGCCGACACGGTGAGGTGAGGCGGTTCGTCGCCCGGCCCGAGGCTGAGCGACGATCCGCCGCAACTCAGCGAGCGCTCAGTCGTGGTCGATGGAGGCGACCGCGTCGGCCACCTGCGACTTCCCCTCGGCCACGCGGTCGTCGTCGTCGGTGACGATCCCGATCGTCTCCTCGATCCGACCTCCGACGGCCTGGATGATGGCCGCGGGCTGCGGTGCCTCCGGTTCCTTGTCGTCGCTCCCGTCCGAGTCCTCGGGGTAGACCCGGAGTCGGTCGTCGTCGCCGTCCGCCACCGTGCGCCTGGCGTGGTCGACGCAGAGCTTCGCGACCTCCTCGGCGTGCGCGTACATGACGGAGTGCGCTGCGCCGGGGATCTCCCAGAGGCGTGAGGAGGGCAGGAGTTCTCCGACCCGCTCCACCCACTCGCGCGGTGCGACGGCGTCGTACTCGCCACGGATGACGAGCGTGTGCGCCTGCACCTTCGGCAGGGCCTCCTCGATCGGGTAGGTCAGCATCTCCGGCAGGACCCGCGAGAACCACTTGAAGCCGCAGAAGACGTACGCGCTGACGGCGAGGACCTTCACGGTGAGCGGTTCGTGCCAGCTCGACTGCAGGAAGCGGACCGCCTGGGTGAGCACCCGGCGCTGACCCGGCACGACGACCGGGCCGATGAGGATGAGAGTCGACAGCTCGGGGCGCCGGGAGACGAGGTCGCTGACCACCTGGCTGCCCATCGAGTGGCCGACGATGATCGGGTCCTTCAGATCGAGCTCGTCGATGACCCGACCGACGAGGTCCGCGTACTCGCGGATCGTGAGCGTCGACGAGGGGTGCGGCACCCCGCCGAAGCCGGGGAGGTCGAGCGCGTGCACCGGCCCGAACTCGTTGAGGTGCGGCGCGAGGCGCTCGAAGTACGTGGACGAGACACCGATGCCGGGGATGAGGATGAAGGAGCGATCGCCGCTGGATCCCACGGAGTTGACCCGGACGTAGACATCGCCGTCGTAGACGCGATCGACCCGCACACTCCGCTTGCGACGCTTGCGTTCGATCCTCGACATGCCCCCAGCGTACAAGCGGCCGGCGTCTGCACCGCCGGAGCTGTCAACCATGCGGGATTCGGATCGGCGAGCGCGATGATGGAGGCGACCGGAGCGGCAATCCCACGCTCCCTGAGAGGTGGCACCACGATGACCGTTCCCCGCGTCCTGATCTCCGGAGCCAGCATCGCCGGCCCCGGCCTGGCGTTCTGGCTGAACCGCTACGGCTGGGAGACGACGGTCGTCGAGCGCGCGCCGGCGTTCCGCGACGGCGGCCAGAACATCGACGTGCGGGGCGCTGCTCGCGAGGTCCTGCGACGCGCGGGCCTCGAGGACGCGGCACGCGAGGCGACCACCGGCGAGCGCGGCACCCGGTTCGTCGGTGACGCCGGTGAGACGATCGCCGAGTTCCCGGTGTCGGACTCCGAGACCGACGGCGCGACCGCCGAGGTCGAGATCCTCCGTGGCGACCTGGCCCGCATCTTCATCGACGCGACGGACAGCACCACCAGCTATCGGTACGGCGACCACATCACCGGGCTCGACGACGACGGTGAACGGGTCCTCGTGTCCTTCGCACATGGCGAGGATGAGGCGTTCGACCTCGTGATCGCGGCGGACGGCATCCGATCGTCGACGCGTGAGCTGGCCTTCCCCGGCGAGGCGGTGACCCGGTCCCTCGGGCTCGAGATGACGTACCTCACCATTCCGCGCGACGACGCCGACGTACCGTGGTGGCAGTGGTACTCGGGCGTCGGCGGCCGCAGCGTCACGCTCCGACCCGACCGGCACGGCACCACCCGTGCCGTCCTCACGGAGGTCACGTCCGACCGCGGCGACGGCGTCGTCCCCGCGCGCCGCGACCTCGACGCACAGCGACGGCATCTCAGGAACCGGTTCGTCGGACTCCCCTGGCAGGCGAACCGGATCCTCGAGCATCTCGACGACAGCGACGACGTCTACTACGAGTCCATCGGCCAGGTCCGGACGCCCCGCTGGGCATCCGGACGGGTCGCACTGCTCGGTGACGCGGCCTGGTGCGCGTCGCCCGTCAGCGGCATGGGGACGAGCCTGTCGATCGTCGGCGCCTACGTGCTGGCCGGTGAGCTGGCGGCGCACGTGCACCACCGGGACGCCTTCCGCGGGTACGAACGGATCATGCGCCCCTACGTCGAGCAGGCCCAGTCGCTGCCGCCGGGTGCGCCGCAGCTCGCCAACCCGACCTCGAAAGCCGGCGTCGCGGCGTTCCGCACCGCACTCCGCGTGGCCGGGTCGAAGCCGGCGAAGCTCGTCGGTGCGCAGTTGTTCTCCCCGCCGGCCGACAAGATCGACCTGCCCGAGTACGAGCACCTGGCATGACGACCTCCACCGGCAAGCCCGCTGCGATCTCCGTGACCGCACCGGCACTGTCCGGCCCGGTGGTCGCCGCGCAGGAGTGGCGGGACCTGGCGTTCGTCCACTGGCGCGTCCCGGCGAGCGCCGTCGCGCCACTGCTCCCGCCCGGGGTGGTCCCCGACGTCTTCGACGGTTCCACCTGGGTCGGGCTGATCGCCTTCCAGTTGGGCGACGCCCGCATCGGTCCGCTGCCGCCGTCGCCCATCGGCGGCTCCTTCACCGAGGTGAACGTCCGGTTGTACGGGGTCGACAGCGAGGGGCGTCGCGGCGTCGTGTTCCGGTCGCTGGAGGCGTCGAGCCTGCCGGCGGTCCTCGCGGCTCGCGCGATGTTCGGCCTGCCCTACCAGTGGGCGCGGACCGCGCAGCGACCGACGGACGACGGCTGGGAGTACGCGTCGCGGCGGATCACGACGTCGCCGACGACACGAGGTCCGGGCTTCCAGCTCGGCGTCGATGTCGACCGCGCGACGACCGTCGACGACGAGCTGTCGCAGTTCCTGACGGCGCGGTGGGGGCTCTTCCAGAGCCGCTTCGGTCGGACGCAGTGGTTGCCGAACGAGCACGAACCCTGGGTGCTCCACCCGGCGCGCGTCACCTCGTTGCGCGACGAGCTCTGCGCGGCGGCGGGCCTCCCGGGTGTCGTCGAGCACGAGCCCGACTCGGTGCTCTTCAGCCCCGGCGTGACCGCCCGATTCGGCATCGGCTCGTTCCTCGCCCGCTGAGTGGCGGATCAGTCCGCTGCAGCGACCGCGGCGAGCACGGCGGGATCCTCACAGCCGCGCGCGAAGCCTCGGATGCGGCGGTCGATGTCGCGCTGCAGGACGATCGCACCGATGCGCTCGGCGATCGGCGCCAGCCACCGCGGCTTGCACGTGAAGTTGTAGCGCCAGACGGCGAGGGTGCGCTGGTCGTCGCCCTCCACCGGGCTGAAGCGCCAGCCGCCGGCGAGCCGCTCGAAGAACCATGAGCCCTTCGTCATCTTCATACCGACGTTGGTCGGCGGGTGGTACGACACGTACTCGCTGACCATCCGGAACCCGAACCGCTGGACGGTGAAGGTGCGGACGCCCTTGGCGGCCTCCTTCGCGCCGTCGAGGAAGTACTGCCTCCGGATGAACGGATCCCAGCGCATCCGGGTCTCGCCGGTGGTCTGGGAGATCGCGAACGCGACGTCGGGCGGGACGGGCACGGTGCAGCGGGATTCGACGACGGGCATGCCCCATCCTGACACGGGTGCTTGACGGGCGTCACTTGTTCGTGTTCAATCAGTCACATGAGCCGATCGACCGCCGAGGACCAACGCGTCCGCACCATCGCGAGTGCGGTGGAGGTCTTCTCGATCGCCGGTTACCGCGCCACCCCCGTCGCGGACGTCGCTGCTGCGGCCAAGATCTCCCCCGCCTACGTCTTCCGCCTGTTCGACGGCAAACTCGGCCTCTTCGTCGCCGCGGTCGAGCACTGCTACGAGCAGGTCGCGAACGCGATGTCCGCGGCCGTCGAGGACCACCCGGAGTGGAGCCCGGACGACAAGCTCGACGCGATGACCCAGGCGTACATCGAGCTCATCCGCGACCGCAGTCTCATCGCCCTCCAGGTGCACGCACAGAGCGCCTGCGACGTCCCCGAGATCCAGGAGGCGGTCCGCTCCGGGCTCGCACTCGTGGTGCGCGTCATGTCCCGTGACTCCGGGGCGGACGCCGGCGCCGTCCAGCGCAGTCTCGCCTACGGGCAGCTCTGTCACCTCGTCGTACAGGCGGGCCTCGGCGACGTCGACGCCGACTGGGCGCGCGTCGTCGACCACGGCATCCGGCACGACTGATCGACTCAGAGCCACCGACCGCACCTGCTGTTTTTCGTACCCACAGTTGTGACTGTTCAGTCACACACAACCATCACGAGATCGGAACACATCATGCACACCACACCATCCGCGACCACCACCCAGGCCGTCCTGCCGGGCCTCGTCGAGCCGTCCGGCCTCGAACTGGCCACCGTGCCGACGCCGACTCCCGACGCCGGCCAGCTTCTGGTCGAGATGGAGGCCACCGGGGTCTCCTTCGCCGAGCAGTCGATGCGCAAGGGCCGGTACTTCGGCCAGCCGGCGTTCCCGTTCGTCCCGGGATACGACCTCGTCGGACGGGTGCTCGAGGTCGGCACCGGAGGTGACGCGACCCTCATCGGCAAACGGGTCGCGACCCTGACCAAGACGGGCGCCTGGGCGACCCACGCCGTCGTGGCCGCGCGCGACAGCATCCTCGTGCCGGACGGGGTGAGCTCAGAGGACGCCGAGACGGTCGTCGTGAACGGCGTCACCGCGTGGCAGATGCTGCATCGCGCTGCGCGTGTCCAGCCGGGCCAGACCATCCTGTTGTTCGGTGCGAACGGGGGCGTCGGCGGAATCCTCATCCAGCTGGCGCGACTCCACGGCGTCCGGGTCATCGGTGCGGCGTCGCCCCGGCATCACGAGGCACTCCGCGCGGCGGGCGTCATCCCCGTCGACTACGCGGACCCCGAGCTCGGCGCACGGGTTCGCGAGCTGGCGCCGAACGGGGTCGACGCCGTCTTCGACAACGTCGGCGGCGAGACGACCCGCACGGCCTTCGGGCTCCTCGCCCGCGGCGGCACGCTCGTGACCTACTCGATCATCACCACGATGGGCGGCACGGGACCGCTGATGGCGCCGTTCCTGCTGGCGATCGGTCAGGCGCTGCTCTGGACGGCCCTCCCGAACGGCCGCAGCTCGACCTTCTACGACCTGTGGGCAGGCCACCGCCTCCGTCCCGCCAGGTTCCGCCGCCGCCTGGAGGCCGACCTCGGCGAGGTCTTCCGGCTCCTCGAGCACGGTGACATCACGGCCAACATCGCCGCGCGATTCCCCCTCACCGAGATCGTCGCCGCCATGGAACTCGCCGAGTCGCGGACGCTCAACGGGAAGGTGGTCCTGCACCCGTGAGTCGGGCCGCCGCTGAGGCGAGGCATTCGGTCGCCCGGAACACCGCCGGGCGACCAGGTGCCTCACCTCAGCGGCGGAGCGCGGCGGGCAGCACCCGGTCGACGAGCTTGAGCAGCACGGCGAAGACGATCGCGACCACGAGCACCATGAGCGCGTTCCGGACGGCACCGTCGAAGCCGAGCTGCGTCGCATCGAGGAAGGGGTAGGGGTACCAGCCGGTGATGCCGCCACGGATGAAGGTGAAGACCACCCAGGCGAGCGGCCAGAGGAACGCCCAGGCGACGGTGCTCCAGGTGAAGCGCGGACGCGGACCGAACACGAGCCAGGCACCGAGCGTGAGCCACGGGGACAGGTAGTGGAACCCGATCGTGATGACGAGCGCCCACCCCGTGAGGTTCACCTGCGGCGCCAGCACCACCGCGTACACGATGCCGGTGATGACGATGCTGAGCAGGGCGTCGAGCCGCGCTACCCGCCAGAGCCGACCGTCACGCAGGGGGTCGATCGCCAGCAGGACGGACACCGCGAGCACGATGAGGTTGCTGAGGATCGTGAACGCACTGAAGATGCGAGCGAAGCGGGTCGCCAGTCCGACGGACATGTCCACGCCACCCGAGCGGGCGTCGGCGCCGCCGGTGATGACGAGGACGATCTGGATGACGAGCGAGATCGCGATGATCACGGCGATCAGGAGGTACATCACGCGGCTGGCGGTGACGACGGCTGCGGACGGCGCGACCTGCGGGGGATGGACGGTGGTGCTCACCCGCCAACCCTAGCCAGCCCGCTGCACCCCACCTCCCTCAAGCCCTGACGCGTGCGCTTTCAGGCCAGCAGCGGCAGTCGCCCGACGATCCGATCCACCCGGTTGCGCGGCCCGACCAGCGCGACGGCCAGCGGGGCGAGTGCGTCCGGCGCGGTCGCCGCCACTGCTTCGAGATACTCGTCGTAGACCCGGGTGAGCTGGGCCGCTTCCGGCATGTCGACGACGAGCACGCCGTCCGAGCCCGCCGCCTTGGCCCGGATCGCCGCCAGTTGCTCAGCCGGAGCGGACAACACGCTGCACCCGGCCCACGGCAGTCCGGGATGAGCCGAGCCGTCGGCATCGAGGGCGTCCGGCCCGAGGAGTCCCTGCACGCTGGCTCCGATCGCCGCAGCGACGCAGGCCGCCGCATTCACGGCTCGACCGGCCGGGAGGTCCTGCTGCACGACGACGACCCATTTCAGCCGGGCGGACCGCGTGGGCGCTGCCGTGTCGATCTCCTCCGGCGCGAAGCCGACGAGCTGTTGTTCCGTCATGTCTCTCCCTGATGTCGTACGTGAATCGACCATCAGGCTATGTCGAGCGGCACCACAACGAATTCGACCCCGTACATCGTCCGGACGAACTGGCACAATCGACCGCATGGACGAACTTGATACGGCGATCCTGCGCGAACTGCAGCGCGACGCACGGCGCACCAACCGGGACATCGCTGCCGCGGTCGGCGTCTCGCCCACCACTGCGCTCGACCGGACCCGCAGCCTGTACCGCCGCGGCGTCATCCGCGGCGCGCGACTCGACGTCGATCTGCCGTCGCTCGGTCGCTCGGTCCAGGCGCTCATCGCGATCCGGATCCGACCGCCGTCGCGCGTCAACATCGACGCGTTCCGCAGCTGGGCGATCACCCTCCCCGAGACCATCGGCGTCTTCGTCGTCTCCGGGAACGAGGACTTCCTGCTCCAGGTCGCCGTCACCGACAACGACGCGCTCTACGCCTTCGTCATCGACAAGCTCACCGAGCGCGAGGAGGTCGCGGACGTCCGGACGAGCGTCGTCTACGAGCACGTGCGACCGCAGGTGGTGATGCCCGCGGAGGCGACGACCTGAGCGACTGTGGGGACAGATCAGCCGACGTGCTCGCCGAGGAACCCACGGACGTCGTCGATCTCGGCCTGGTCAATCCCGTGGGCGAGGCCCGGGTAGGTGCGCTCGGTGAGGGTCGTGTGCAGCGGCAACCACGCTGCGGCGCGCGCGACGGCCGGCGCGGCGATGACGCGGTCCTCGAGACCCCGTCCCCAGAACACCGCGGGTTTCGTCGCTGCCAGCATCTCGTCGCCGGGCTGCGGCGCACTCAGCACGAACCCGGCGAGGATGACCGGCGCCACGACCCGCTCGGGTCGCGTGCGCAGCAGCTGCGAGGCCATGAAGCCGCCCTGCGAGAAGCCGATGGGCACGACGCGCGCCTCGGCCGACACGTGCTCGTCGATCCAGCCCCAGACGGCGTCCGTGGCGCGGGCGATCGGCTCCGGGTCCGGGTTGCCCGGCGTCGTGATCTCGAACCAGGCCGCGCCACCGTGGCCCATCTCGAGCGGCGCGCGCAGCGACACCCAGGGCATGCCGAGCGCGAGCGGCCCGACGAGACCGGTGAGGTCGTGCTCGTTGGAGCCGTAGCCGTGGAGGAGCACCGCGACGACGGGAGCGGACGACGCGGCGTCGGCCCAGTCGGCGGAGCGGACGTCGCGCAGTGCGGTGGTCATCGGGACAGCAGCTCCTCGGTCGACAGGTCGGGCAGGGCCACCGTCACGCGGGTCCCCCACGGGTCGGAGACGGTCACGGAACGACCGTCCGCGTCGAAGGGGATCGTGCGAGCGCGCAGCCTCGCGGCCAGCGTATCGAGGTTCGCGAGGTCGGGGACGGTGATCGACACGTCGCCGAGGCCGAGGGCGGCCGCGCGAGGTCCGGCGCCCTGGCTGTTCCAGACGTTCATCGCGATGTGGTGGTGGTACCCGCCGGCGGAGGCGAAGATCGCGCCGGGGTACTCGGTCTGCGTGGTCTCGAATCCGAGGGCGTCGACGTAGAAGGCTCGGGCGGTCTGGAGGTCGCCGACCTGGAGGTGCACGTGCCCGACGGCACCGGCCAGCGACGGCCCGGCGCCGAGGGCGTCCTCCGTGAGGTGCCGCTGCAGGTAGGCGTTCGGGTCGAGGTAGGTGGTGGTCATGGCGATCTGGTCGCCCGAGCGCACCCAGCTGCTGCGCGGGCGGTCCGTGTACAGCTCGACGCCGTTCCCCTCGGGGTCGGTGAAGTAGAACGCCTCGCTCACGAAGTGGTCGCTCGACCCGACGAACTGTCCACGGGGGTCCTGCGCGGCCCGATAGACCGTCGCTGAGAGACTCGACTCGTCCTCGAACAGGAACGCCGTGTGGAACAGGCCGGCCTGCCGCCGGTCGACGGCCGGCAGGTCGGGCGTGTGCACGAGCCGCACGAGCGGGGTGTCGCCACGACCGAGCACCCGGTGCACCTCGCGGTCGCGGCTGCGCTCCTCGAGCGGCTCCATCGCGAAGGCGTTGGCGTAGTAGCCGGACATGAGGTCGAGGTCGCCGACGCGGAGCGTGACCGCGCCCATCGACGTCTCCGGGGCGAGCAGACGCTCGTCGAGCACAGCGGACATTCGGTCTCCGATCGGGTGATGGGGGTCGGTACAGGCTACCCCGTTTACTTGTAGATGTAACCAATTCCGGGTCGCCCTATTCCGCGATCTGCCGACACGCCTGTCAAGCCCTTGTCTCGCGCGCGCGAGGGGTGTGGGCTGGAGGACCACAACGAGAAGAGTGCTCACATGACCGATGCCAGCAGCGCGGCCGACCGCAGACGGAGTCGCCGCGGACTTCCTCCCATGAAGACCCTCCTCACCGACCTCCGCGAGGACGTCGTCCGCCTCGTCACCGGCGAGATCGCCCTGTTCAAGGCGGAGATGACGAAGAAGGCCAAGGATCTCGGGATCGGCGCGGGGATGCTCGTCGTCGCCCTGGTGCTCGTGCTCTTCGGCTTCGGGACGCTCATCGCGGCCGCCGTCCTCGGACTCGCCACCGTGCTCCCCGCCTGGCTCGCCGCCCTCATCGTCGGCGTCGTCCTCATCCTCGTCGCCGGGATCCTGGCACTCGTCGGCGTCAAGAAGCTCAAGGCCGGCGCGAAGCCCGTCCCCGAGCGCAGTGTCGAAGCCCTCACCGGCGACCACCTCGCAGATCAGCAGCACGACTCGAAGCACGACACCAAGGAGGCCGCAGCATGAGCGACCAGGATCTCGCCCGCCCCACTCCCCCCGAGGGCGCCGGACTGAACACCCTGCAGCTCGACGTCGAGCAGACGCGTGAGCACCTCGCGCAGACGCTCGACCTCCTCTTCCAGAAGTTCGACGTCCGCACGGCCGTGGCGTACCACCTGCGCACCACTGCCATCGTCGTCGCCTCGGTCGCGGTCGTCGGTGCGGGCGTCCTGCTGTGGCGTGCAAACCGAGGGCACCGTGTCTGAGTCCGCCAAAGAGGACCGTCTCGATCGGAGCACGGCTGACGATCCGCGGAACCGCGATGCGGACCACGCGGAAGAGACGATGAACCCCCAGCGCGTCCCCGTCCCCTGGGGCTACGTCCTGAAGCGGACGCTGCACTCCTTCACCTCGAACCAGTGCACCGACCTCGCCGCGGGGCTCACCTACTTCGCGATCCTGTCGCTCTTCCCGGCCGTCCTGGCGCTCGTCTCGATCCTCGGCCTCTTCGGGCAGAGCCGCAACGGCACCGACGCCCTCCTCGAGATCGTCGGCAACCTCGCCCCGGGCGACAGCCTCGGCTTCCTCACCGACGCGGTGAACCAGTTCGTCGAGTCACCCGCGATCGGCTTCGCGCTCATCGCCGGTATCGGCGGTGCCGTGTGGTCGGCATCCGGCTACGTCGGCGGCTTCGGTCGTGCGCTCAACCGCATGTACGGGGTCGAGGAGGGTCGCAAGATCTGGTCCCTGCGTCCGACGCAGCTCGGCGTGACCCTCGTCGTCCTGCTCGTCATCTCGGTGATCGCCCTCGCACTCATCGTGTCCGGCCCGGTCGCGCAGGCCATCGGACAGGCGGTCGGTCTCGGTGAGACGGGCCTCACGGTCTGGTCGATCGCGAAGTGGCCGGTCATGGCCGCCGCGCTCGTCTTCGTCATCGCCGTGCTGTACTCCGCGACGCCGAACATCAAGCCGGAGAAGTTCCGTTGGATCAGCATCGGTGCGCTCGCGGCGCTGCTGATCCTGCTCATCGCCTCGGTCGGGTTCGGCTTCTACATCGCGAACTTCAGCAACTACGACGCCACCTACGGCTCGCTCGCCGGCATCATCATCTTCCTGCTGTGGATCTGGATCGCGAACCTCGCGCTGCTGTTCGGCGCTCAGCTCGACATCGAGATCCAGCGCGGCCGTCAGCTCGCCTCGGGCGTCGCCGCGGAGCAGGAGCTGCAGCTGCCCCTGCGCTCGGACGCCGCGATCAAGGCACTCGCCGACCGCGACGCGAAGGACGCCCTCGAGGGCCGTCGGGTCCGGCGTGCAGCGGACCGCACGGACTGACCCAAACAGCCCGCGAACTGTCAGAAGAAGCTAGTCGGATGGTGGTCTGACTAGCCGCAACTGACAGTTCGCGGGCTGCTGTGGGGTGGGACGGGGTTACGGCGTGGGCATACCGCCGTTGACGTTCAGGGTCTCACCGAGCACGTAGCTCGACTCCGCCGACGCGAGGAACACGTAGGCGGGCGCGAGCTCGGCCGGCTGTCCCATGCGGCCGAGCGGGGTGTCCTCGCCGAACTCCGCGATCTTGTCCTGCGGCTGTCCGTCGGAGACCTGGAGCGGCGTCCAGATCGGGCCGGGAGCGACCGCGTTGACACGGATGCCCTTGGGCGCGAGCTGCTGCGCCAGCGCCTTCGTGAAGGCGTTGATGGTCGCCTTGGTCGACGCGTAGTCCACGAGGATGTCCGACGGCGAGTACGCCTGGATCGACGTCGTGTTGATGATGGACGAACCGGCCGGGAGGTGCGGCAGGGCGGCCTTCGTGATCCAGAACATCGCGTAGACGTTGGTCTTGAAGGTGTCGTCGAACTGCTCGTCCGTCAGGGTGGTGAGGTCCTCGTTGAACTTCTGCTTGCCGCCGTTGTTCACGAGGATGTCGAGGCCGCCGAGGCCCTCGACCGCGCGCTCCACGAGGTCGCGGCAGTAGGCCGGGTCGCGGAGGTCGCCGGGCAGGGTGAGCACGGTCGCACCGGCGTCCTGCAGGATGCCGGCGATGCGCTGCGCGTCCTCCTCCTCCTCGGGAAGGTAGGACAGCGCGACGGACGCGCCCTCGCGGGCGAAGGCGATCGCGGTGGCCGCGCCGATGCCGGAGTCGCCACCGGTGATGAGCGCCTTGCGGCCGGTGAGCCTGCCGGAGCCGCGGTAGCTCTTCTCGCCGAGGTCGGCCTTCGGGTCGAGCTCGGCGTCCAGTCCGGGCTCGGGCTGGTGCTGCTTCTCGGCGGTGATGTGGGCGTAGAGCTTCGCCGGGTCGGTGAAGGTGTACTGGTCGTTGGCCATGGTGATGGTCCTCTCGTTCAGTGTTCGGTCGTGGTCGGACAGGTCGGAATGGTTCAGGTCAGATGCGGTCGGTCGCCGGGTCGGTCGCCGGGTCGGGCACCGAGGTCGATCGGCGTCCGTAGGAATTGACGGGTCGGCCGGTCGCGAGTCCGTCGAATCGGAAGATGCCGCCGCTGAGCGGTGCATCCACCAGGTCCGCCTCGGTGAGGTTCTCGCGGGCCGTCCCGACGAAGAGCGTCGTGAGCTCGGGCCCACCGAAGGCCACCGACGTGACGCCCGGGGCCGGCACGCTCAGCTCGTCCTCGACGGTGCCGTCCGGGCTCCACCGGAGCACGCGACCACCGCCGTTGACGCCGTTCCAGAATCGACCGTCGGTGTCGAGCGCGAGGCCGTCGGAGTCGTAGCCGACGAGGAAGGGCTCCAGCGGCCCGAGTCGGCCGTCTTCTCCCGTGCTCGCCCGGTAGACCGTCTTCACGGTGGTGTCGGTCACGTACACGGTACGACCGTCGTCGGACCACTCGAAGCCGTTGGTGACGCCGAAGCCGCCGAGGAGCGTGCGGAGTCCGGTGTCGTCGAGCAGGTACAGGGCGGCATTCGGTTCGCCGGTGGTGACGTTCATGGAGCCGACGAGGAACCGGCCGAACGGGTCGACCTTCGCCTCGTTGCTGCGCAGACCGGCGTGGACGTGGTCGAGCTTCGCCAGGGTCTCGGCGATGAGCCCGTCGTCGTCGAGGGTGACGATGCGGTCACCGAGTGCGGCGATGTAGCCGCCCGCGGCACGCGGCTGCACGGCGCTCAGCGGCGGTGGGAGCTCGGTGACGCGGTCGTCACTGCCGTCCACGCCGCCATCCATCCGTCCGCGGTGGAGCGTGCCCGCGGTGATGTCGACCCAGACGACCTCGTCGGTGCGGGCGTCCCACCAGATGCTCTCGACGAGGATCGCGGGGGTGTCTCGGAAGACCTGTGGGTGAACATCCATCGCCTCCACGGTACGGATCCGGACGAGTGTCCCCGCGGGGCTTGCTTTCCCAGCATCGGGCGGGTACCCGCGTGCGTGCGCTTCGACACTTCGACAGGCTCAGTGACCGGGAAGGGCGAGCTCAGGGACAGGGAAAAGCGAGCTCAGGGACCGGGGACGTCAGTCCTGCTCGGTGAGCTCCTTGATCGTGAGGGCCGCGTTGATGAGCGCGAGGTGGCTCAGCGCCTGCGGCAGGTTGCCCCAGTGCGCGCCGTCGGCCGGGTCGATCATCTCGGCGAGGATCCCGACGTCGTTGGTCATGCCGACGAGCTCGTCCATGGCCGCGATCGCCTCCTCGTGACGACCGACGCAGGCGAGCGCGGAGGCCCGCCAGAACGCACAGGCGACGAAGGTGTACTCCTCCTGCTGCACGCCCGAGTACCGGTACAGCAGCGCTCCCTCGCCGAGTTCGGCCGTCAGCGCGTCGATCGTCGAGGACATCCGGTCACCGCGGTCGAACCCGCTCATCGCGTGCAGCAGCACGGAGGCGTCGAGATCGTCGCTCCCGGGGAACATGACGTACGCCCCGCGCTCCTCGTTCCACCCGTGCTCATCGATCCACTCCCGGATGCGGGTCTGCTCGGTGCGCCAGCGGTCGGCACTGCCGGCGACCTGCCCGAGCTCCGCCAGGTGCACCGCGTCGCCGAGCGCCTGCCAGCAGCCCATCTTCGACGACACGTAGTGCTCCTCCTGGGGCAGCTCCCACATGCCGGCGTCGCGGTTCCGCCACAGGTCGCAGGTGCGGTCGGCGACCTCGGCGAGGAGACGGCCGGTCTCCACGTCGAGGACGTTGCCGGCGTCGACGTAGGTGCGGCAGATCGCGAAGAGGTCGCCGTAGACGCCGAGCTGCAGCTGCCCCTGCGCCGGGTTCCCGCTGACCACCGGACCGATGCCGCGCCAGCCGGCGACGTCGTGCTCGACGACCCCGTCGGGCACCCCGCCCTCGAGTCCGTAGAAGATGTGCAGCTCCGGCCCGTTCTCGCGGATGGTGCGCAGCAACCACGACACGGCGGCGTGCGTCTCCTCGCGGAGACCGAAGCGGACGAGCGCGTGCGCGGTGTACGCGAGGTCGCGCACCCAGGCGAAGCGGTAGTCCCAGTTCTTGGCTCCGCGCGGGTTCTCCGGGAGCGAGGTGGTCGCCGCGGCCGCGATGGCGCCGGTGGGGCTGAAGATCAGGAGTTTGAGCGCGAGCGCACTCCGCTGCACCTGATCCGCCCATGGGCCTTCGTAGGAGAAGGCCCGGGACCAGGCGCGCCAGTTGTCGATCGTCCGATCGATGCCCACGTCGACGTTCGCCGGGACCGGCAGATGGATCGGCTCACCGTGGGTGGCGACGATGATCAGCAGGTGACGGGAGTTCTCGGTCGTCGTGAAGCGACCGGAGAGCTCCGTCGGCATGGCCCCGTCGACCTCGACCTCCTCCGGCCCGTACTCGTCGCCGACGACCGCGATCGTCGTCGCGCCGGAGCGGATGATGGGGCCGCGCGTGCTGTCCTCGATCCAAGGCGAAGCCGTCCCCAGTGCGGTCCCGGGCCGGACGCGCCAGGTGAACTCGACACTGCCCGACACCCCGTCGATCCGGCGCGCGAGTTCGGCCCAGGGCAGGCGACCCGCGATGCCCGTGACGAGTGCGTCCGTGATCGTCGCGCGCCCGTGCTCGGTCGTGAAGGTCGTGCGCAAGACGTTGGTGCCGGACACGTAGCGTCGCGTGACGGTGTGCTCGCCGACCGGCTCGAGCTCGATGCACCCGCCGGAGTCGTCGTCGAGCAGCCGGGCGAACACCGGCATGGAGCCGAGATCGGGGATCGGCAGCCAGTCGACCTGGCCACGGAGGCCGATCAGCGCGACGGTGCGGCCGTCCCCGATCGGTGCGTACGAACGGAGATCCTCGCCAGCTGCGGTCATGCGCTTCACCCTACGAGCCGCGCCTCCGAATCGCCGGGGCTGGCGGCCCCGGCACGCGGCTGCTAGCGCGGGACGCCTGGTGCCGAGCGGGCGTCAACCCCTGGAGGCGGATCGCCCGGATCGGCTTGGCTGAACGGACCGCAACCACAGCATGCTGGCACGCACAGCAGCACAGGGAGGAACACCATGAACCAGCCCGCTCAGCAGCAGCAGCCGCCCGGGACCGAGGGAGCGCTCACGCCGCAGGCCGACCACGGCGAGACCGGCTACCGGGGTTCGGGCAAGCTCGAGGGCAAGGTCGCCATCATCACCGGCGGCGACAGCGGCATCGGCAAGGCCGTCGCGATCGCCTACGCCCGCGAAGGGGCGGACGTCGTCGTCAGCTACCTCGACGAGGACGAGGACGCGGCCGACACGGTCCGCTGGGTCGAGAAGGCCGGCCGGACCGCCCTCAGCATCGGTGGGGACCTCACGAGCCCCGAGCACTGCCGTGAGATCGTCCGCACGACGGTCGAACGCTTCGGCAAGGTCGACATCCTGGTGAGCAACGCCGCGTACCAGATGACGCGGGAGACGCTCGCCGAGATCCCGGACGAGGAGTGGGACCACACGCTCGCCACGAACCTGAGCGCGTTCTTCCACTTGAGCAAGGCGGCCGTCCCCCACATGGCTCCGGGCTCCTCGATCATCGCGACGAGCTCGGTGCAGGCCGACTCGCCGTCGCCGCAGCTCATGCCCTACGCCATGACCAAGGCGGGTCTCGCGAGCATGACCGCGTCGCTCGCGCAGATGCTCGGTGGTGACGGGATCCGCGTGAACGCCGTCGCCCCCGGTCCGATCTGGACGCCCCTGATCCCGTCGACGATGCCGCCGGAGACGGTCGGGTCGTTCGGGACGGACACCCCGCTCGGCCGTCCGGGGCAGCCCGCCGAGGTCGCTCCGCCCTACGTGCTGCTCGCCTCGGACGAGGGGAGCTACATCTCGGGCGCCGTCATCGCGGTGACCGGCGGCAAGCCGATCCTCTGAGGACCGGCGCGCCGGGCGCCGCTCAGGCGTCGGGCGACCGCTCCGAGCGTTCGATCTCGGCGTGGATGCGGCGCAGCGCGAACAGCAGGTTCTCGCCGCCCGCATCCTCCGCCGGGTCGTCGTCGTCCGGCTCCCGACCCGCCGCCCCGTTCGCGCCCGCGTGCGCCGAGCGCACCGCCCGTCGCAGCGTCGTCAGCGCCTGGTCGGAGGCACGCAGCGCCTCGGAGAGCCGCTCGTCGTCGATCGCGGCCTCGACGAGGTCGGCCGAGGCGTCGATCGCATCGGCGAGCGCACTCCGGACGCCCTCGTCGAGGTCGACCGGCACCGGGATCCCCCAGAGCGCCGCACGCAGGGCGTCACCGATCTCCACGACCACCGGCGCGATCCGCTCGAGGGCGGCGAGCGCCCCCTCATCCCCGCGGAAGTCGTGCCGGTTCCACCGCGTGCGCGGATTGGCCCGGCGGCTCTCCGCGGCGTCCTTCATCAGCCCGCGGGCTGCGTCGACGTCGTGCCGGATGGCGAGCAGCGAGCTGTCCCAGGACGGCGGGTCGTCCAGGGTCGGTGCCGACTCGGATCGGAGGGTGTCCGACATGCTCCGGAGCGCACCGACCATCCGTGACCTGGCGGCCGAGATCCCGGCTGCCGACTCGCGGACGAACAGTGGCGGCATGATGAGCAGGTTCACGAGGAGCCCGACGAGCACGCCGAGGGCCATCTGCACGAGGTAGCCGACCGAGAAGTCGTTGGCGTTCGCTCCGCCGATGATGATCACGAAGAGTGCCGCGATGGGGACGTAGTCACGGCCCTGCCCGAGCCCGGGCAGGCCGGCGAGCAGTGTGCCGAGCCCCACCGACAGCGAGACGGACACCCAGCCGGGCGCGGGCGAGATGATGAGCAGCCACGCGAGTCCGATGCCGAGGCCCAGACCGATCAGGGTCTGCAGGCTCGAGCGCACCGAGTCCATGAGCGTCGGCGTGAGGCTCACGAGGGCGCCGAGCGGTGCGTAGTAGGAGAAGTCGCCGAGCTCGCCCGGGAGCAGGCTGCCGAGGAACCAGGCGGCGGTGGCCGCGATGGCCACCTTGAGTGCGAGCATGAGGCGCCACGGACGCAGCGCGGGCATGATCCACGCGCCGACCCGTTGCTTCGGTGTGCGGATGCTCCCCGTCGGGGTCTCGCGCCCGGTCACCTCATCACCGCTCATCACAGCCGCCATGCTGGTCTGGCCCTGTCGAAGCGTCAACCCCCACGCGCCGATCAGCTCCGCGGCCTAGCGTTGGTCTGGTCATCTCCGATGGCGACAACCAGGAAGGAAGCGAACATGACGAACGCATCTGCATCATCCTCACGTCCCGACGCGGAAGAGATCCCCGACGGTTCGGGCTCCGACGGTTCGGAGCCGAACGACGGCGAGGACACGGCGTCGGGTGGCGGCGCCGACGACAAGTAGTCGTCGCCGGCCCTTGGTCGTCGACGAACGACCGGGCGGCGCTGCCGACGACGCGTGGTCGTCGGGCGCCGCCCAGGGTCACCGACTGCAGGTCAACGACTGCGGGTCGCCGTCCGGTTCTCCGCGCTGATCATCCACGCGAACTGCTCCAGCTGCTGGATGATCGCGTGGAGGATGTCCGCGCTCGTCGGGTCCTCATCGTCGACGTCGTCGTGGACCCGACGCATCGTGCCGACGACCGCCTCGAGTCGGACGGTGATCAGGTCGATCGTCTCCGAGGTGTCGATCTCGCCCTGCGGGTACTCGGGCAGCGTCGTGGTCTCGGCGACGATGTCGCTGCGGCCGTCCGGCACGGCGTGCAGGGCACGCATGCGCTCCGCGACGGTGTCACTGAACTCGCGAGCGGCGTCGATGATCTCGTCGAGCTGCAGGTGCGTGTCGCGGAAGTTGCGTCCGATGACGTTCCAGTGCGCCTGCTTGCCCTGGATCGACAGCTCGATGAGGTCGACGAGGACGGCCTGCATGTTGGCGTCGAGTTCCTTCGACGCGACGAAGCCCTTCTCGGCGTTCTGCCGACGGGTGGGCTTCGGCCCGGATCCTCCGGGAGCCGATCGGGTCGTGCTCTCGGTCTTGCTGGTCTTCTCTGCTGTTGCCATGGTTGGCACCTCCTGCACGGCAGGTTACGCACCGTACCTGTCGATCCCGGGGCCCTTGACATCGACGCCGAAGCGTCCCATCCGCGCCCGCGCGGCCGCCAGCTGGGTTTTCGGAGCCGAGAGTCTTAAGGTGAAGCAACACACAGCGCAGAGCGATACCGCGTGACGCACAACGAGGAGAGCACGGCCCGCCATGGGAAAACTGATCTACGGTTCTGAGGTCTCGATCACCTTCGAGGACCGGCTGCTTGCGCACCTGCAGTTCGTGATCGGTGCGAAGCTCCGCCGCAACGAGGCCTTCTACTTCGGTTGGAAGGACGACCCGCGGGCGGGCGACGGGCGCAGCGTCATCTGGATCCACCCCTCGGTGCCATTGCGTTTCAAGTACTCGGGCAGTGTCCCGATCGACCTCAACCGCGCGTGGATCGACGCGCTGAACGTCACGGCGAACTCCGCCCACGGCCTCTCGGTCATCGCGGAGCCCGCTCCGAGCCGGACAGGACAAGTCGCATGAGCCGCATGGAGATCGTCTACCAGGGACTTCCGTACTCGATCGCCGTCGAGGATCCGGACGAGTTCCGCGCCGAGGTGCTCGACAGCATCTCCGCCGGACAGTTCCGGTGGCTGCAGGTCGACCGCGGTGAGGGTCAGCTGGAGCCCATCACCATCTTGATCGGCCCCGGGATCGGGATCGCGATGGGCACACCGGACGGCCCCTCCCAGGACACCCCGTCCGCAGCACTCCCCCAGGGGCAGGACCCCGACCTGCTGTCCTGACCGCCTCACCGAGCGGAAACACATAGCGCAGCCAGCACCCGGAAATCAACAGTTCAGAGCGACGATTTCAATTTTCCTACACTTGTTCGGCGGACGTTGAAGTGGGTCTCCAGGCTGGCCGCTCGACACCGGCGCATCTCGCCGTGTCGATCGTCGGAGGTCCGGAGAAGGGCACAGCACATGGGCGCGATCGTATACGGGACGGGCGAGAACCGGTTCCACCTCGAAGACCGGATGCTGGCTCACGTCAAGACCATCACCCTCATGAAGCTCCGCCGGAACGAGTCGTTCTCGGTGACCCTGCGCGACACCTCGACGGAGCGCGGCCGCGTCACGCTCTGGCTGCACCCGTCGATCCCGCTGCAGTTCAGCTTCGACTCGGACGAGACGTTCGAGATGGACCGCCCCCTGCTCGAGGACCTCATGCACGGCGCCAACGGCGGCGAGGTCACCGTCCGCGCTGACGCGGACGAACTGGCGTAGCCCTCGGGACCGCTCACGGGCGCCGCACGAAACAGGAGGGACTTCGTGCGGCCCCGTGAGCATCCCGGCCGCCGACGGCTCAGTCGGCGATCGTGAAGCGGACCGCGTGCAGCGCATCGGCCCGTGACGAGCCGCCCACCCGCAGCTCGAACTCGCCCGCTTCGACGACCCGTCGTCCCCTCGCGTCGACGATGGAGCAGTCGGCGACGGGCAGTTCGATCGTGACTGTCGCCGTGTCGCCCGGTTGGATCGCGACCTGGCGGAACGTCTTCAGCTCCTGGTCGGCCCAGCTGACCGAGGTGACGAGGTCACTGACGTACACCTGCACCGTCTCGAGGACGGGACGCGAACCGCTGTTGTGCACCTCGACCTCGGCGCGCAGGGTGTCGCCACCTCGGTAGACGGCCTGGTCGAGGTGCGGCTCTCCGTACTCGACGCCCGAGTAGGACAGCCCGTCGCCGAACGCGAACGCGGGCTCCTGGGTGAGGTCGGCGTAGCGGTCACCGTGCTGGCCGCGGATCTGGTTGTAGTAGGTCGGCTGCTGGCCGGCGTGCCGCGCGAAGGAGATGGGCAGGCGACCGGTCGGCTCGATGAGACCGAGCAGGAGTTCCGCGATCGCGCGGCCACCCTGCATGCCGGGGCTCGCCGCCCACACGATCGCGTCGGCGTGCAGCACGGACGGCGGCAGCACGAGCGGCTTCGAAGCGAGCAGGACCACGACGAGCGGCTTGCCGATGGCCACCAGGGCGTCGAGCAGTGCCACCTGTCCGCCGATGAGCTCGAGCGTCGCGGTGGAGCGGCCCTCCCCCACGAGCTCGATGCGGTCGCCCACGACGGCGACGACCACGTCGGCGTCCTCGGCCAGCGCGACGGCTTCCGCGATGAGCGCCTCGTCGGGTCGCGCGGGCGTGACGACCGGCGGACGCGGCTGACCGTCGGGGAAGGTCGCCCCCGCGGGATCGGGCGAGAGCGTGAGGATGTCGGCTCCGAACGCGGTCGTGACCGTGCTCCCGGCGGGTGCGACCGCACGCAGGCCGTCGACCACGGTGGTGATCATCTCGCGCGGCTGGCCGTCGGGCAGCCAACCGGCCTGGCCGGAGTTGCCCGCCCAGTCGCCGAGCTGCATCTGCGCGTCGTCCGCGAGCGGACCCACGACGGCGATGCGCTGCGGCCCGGCCTCCGGCGTCACGATCGCCCTGCCTGCCTCGTCCGCCCGGTATCCGCCGGCGAGCGGCAGCACGCCCTCGTTGCGGAGCAGGACGAGCGAGCGACGCGCGGTCTCGAGGTTGAGTTCGGTGTGCTCCGGCGAGCCGATCACCGCGAGCTGCTCCGCGGCGTCCGGGTGCCGCGGGCGCTCGAACAGGCCGAGCGCGAACTTCAGGGTGAGGATGCGACGGACCGCCCGGTCGAGGTCGGCCTCCTCGAGCAGCCCGCGCTCGAGCGCCTCCAGGGCACCTTCGAAGAAGCCGGGCGTGGTCATCACCATGTCGTTGCCGGCGCGGATCGCGGCAGCCGAGGCGTGCACGTAGTCCGGGCTGACGTGCTGCTCCCACACCATGCGGCCAACGTTGTCCCAGTCGGTGATGAGCGTCCCCTCGTACCCCCACTCACCACGGAGGACGTCGTTGAGCAACCACTCGTTGACCGTGATCGGCACCCCGTCGATCGACTGGTAGCCGAGCATGAAGCTGGCGCAGCCCTCGCGGGCGACCCGCTCGAACGGCGGGAGGAACCATGACCGCAGTTTGCGCGGGGAGATGTCGGCCTCGCTCGCGTCGCGGCCGCCCTGCGTCTCGGAGTAGCCGGCGAAGTGCTTGGCCGTCGCGAGGATGGCGGTCGGGTCGGACAGGCCGTCGCCCTGGTAGCCGCGCACCATCGCGGAGGCCAGCTCACCGATGAGGAAGGGATCCTCGCCGAAGGTCTCACCGACGCGCCCCCAGCGGAGGTCGCGGGCGATGCAGAGTACCGGCGAGAACGTCCAGTGGACACCCGTCGCGGCGACCTCGACGGCCGTGGCCCTGGCGACCCGTTCGAGCAGCTCGGCGTCCCAACTCGCCGCCATGGCCAGCTGCGTCGGGAAGATCGTCGCGCCGAGGTGGAAGGAGTGACCATGGATGCAGTCCTCCCCCACGATCAGCGGGATCCGCAGTCGCGTCCGCCCGACGAGTTCATGGGCGACCGCGAGACGCTCCGGTGACGCGTGCAGGATCGAGCCGACGTGGGTCTCGAGGACGTGCGCCTCGATGTCGTCGCGGGCGTCGAGCTGCATCATCTGCCCGACCTTCTCGCGGACGGTCATCCGCTCGACGAGGTCGTCGACGCGGGCCGCGATCGGCAGCGCGGGGTCGAGGTAGCGGGCGTCCTCGAGGTGGCGGGCGGTGTCGGTCTTCATCGTTCGGTGGCTCCAGCGCGTTCGGTGTGGGTCGTGTCGGTGATCGTGGACGGGCCGGTCGTCTCAGTGCGGACGGCGGTGACGCTCGCCCCGGGCTTGATGCCGCGCTTGCGCAGGGCCCTGGCGCGTTCACCCGCCGAGCGGAGCCTCGGGTTCACGTACTCGTCGATCCCGAAGTTGATGAGCGACAGCGCGACACCGAGCAGGGCGATGCAGACACCGGCGGGCACGTACCACCACCAGAAGTCGGGGAAGGCGCCGTTCTGCTGCGCCCAGAACAGGATGGTGCCCCAGTTGAGGTTCGTGATGGGGATGACGCCGATGAACGCGAGCGTGGTGAGCCCGAGCACTGCAGCGGTGACCGTGCCGACGAAGCTCGAGGCGATGATGGCGGTGAGGTTCGGCAGCATCTCGACGGTGATGATCCGGAAGAGGGACTCCCCGTTCGCCTTCGCCGCCTGGATGAAGTCGCGGTTCCGCAGCGACATCGTCTGCGCGCGGAGCACCCGGCCGCCCCACGCCCACCCGGTGAGCGCCAGGACACCGGCGATGAGGAACAGGCTCGGGTTGTCGTACTGGGACGCCACGATGATCATGAGCGGGAGACCCGGGATGACGAGGAAGACGTTCGTCAGCGCGGACAGCGACTCGCTCGTGAACCCCGAGACGTACCCGGCGGTGACCCCGATGGCGACGGCGATGATCGTCGCGAAGATCCCGGCCAGGAAGCCGACGAGGAGCACGCCCCGGGTGCCGTAGATGAGCTGGCTCAGGACGTCCTCGCCCATGTGCGTGGTGCCCAGCAGGTGCGCGGCCGACGGAGCCTGGCGCAGCGCGGTGAAGTCCTTCTCGAGCGGGCCGTAGGGCGCGATGAGGTCGCCGAAGACCGCGACGAGGACGAAGAACCCGAGGATGCAGAGCCCCGCGATCGACTTGCCGTTGCGGAACATCGCGAACGACGATGCGAACCGGGCGGCGAACGAGCGACCAGCGGGCGTCGGCTTGGGCGCCTCGGCGGTGGCGAGGGCCTCGGTGGTGGGGATGGTCATGTCAGGACTCCATCTGGCGGGTGCGGGGGTCGAGCACCGCGTAGGCGACGTCGGCCAGGATGTTCGCGACGAGGACGGTGAGCGTGATGACGAGGAAGAGCCCCTGCATGAGCGGGTAGTCCTTCGCCGTCGTGGCGTCGAGCAGGAGTTTGCCGACGCCCGGGTAGGAGAAGACCATCTCCATGACGATCGTGCCGCCGACGATGAAGCCGAGCGACAGGGCGAAGCTCGACAGCTGCGGCAGCATCGCGTTGCGTGCCGCGTAGTCGACGAGCACCCTGCGGGTCGGCAGCCCCTTCGCCTGGGCGACGGTCACGTAGTCCTCGTCGAGGACGGTGACCATCATGTTGCGCATGCCGAGGATCCAGCCGCCGAGTGAGGCGAGCACGATCGTCGCCGCCGGGAGGAAGCCGTGCGCGATCACCTGCCCGAAGAAGTCGAGCGAGAACTCGGGCCTCGACCCCTTGCCGTAGGCGTGGGAGGCGGGGAACCAGCCGAGCAGGGTCGAGAACACCGCGATCGCGATGAGGCCCATCCAGAAGTACGGCACCGTCGAGAAGAAGGTGGACAGCGGGACGATGAAGTCCGCCTTGCTGCCACGTCGCCATCCGATGAGGGCGCCGATGGAGGTGCCCAGGACGAACGACAGGATCGTCGCGATCCCGACGAGTCCCACGGTCCAGGGCAGGGCAGCGGCGATCACGTCGGTGACGGGCGCGAGGCCCTTCGAGAAGGACCGTCCGAGGTCGCCCGAGAAGAGCAACCGCCAGTAGTCGAGGTACTGCTCGAGCATCGACTTGTCGGCGTCGAGTCCGAACAGGGTGCGCAGCGAGTCCGCTGCCTCGGGACTGATGCGGCCCTGGTTCTTCGCGATGTACGCCGAGACCGGGTCGCCCTTGAGCATCCGTGGCAGGAAGAAGTTGATCGTGATCGCGGCCCACGCGGTGAACGCGTAGAAGGCGGCGCGACGGAGGAAGAAGGTCATGCGATGGTCTCCGTTCCCGCGAAGTGGCGGTCGGGGTCGGGCGACGCGTTGCGGAGGGCGAGCGTGTAGGGGTGCTGCGGGCGGAGGATCACATCGTCGGCCGGGCCCCGCTCGACCACCTCGCCGTGGTGCAGGACCATGATCTCGTCGCTGAAGTGCCGCGCGGTCGCGAGGTCGTGCGTGATGTAGAGCACGCCGAGTTGCGACTCGCGCTGCAGCTCGGCCAGGAGGTTGAGGACACCCAGCCGGATGGAGACGTCGAGCATCGAGACGGGCTCGTCGGCGATGAGGAGGGACGGACGCGACGCGAGCGCACGGGCGATGGCGACCCGCTGGCGCTGACCGCCGGACAGTTCGTGGGGCCGACGGTCGATCGTGCCGGCCGGATCGAGCTGCACGCGCTCGAGGAGGCGGTGCACCTCGTCCTCCACCTCGGCCTCGGGGACGACGTGGTCGAGGCGCAGCGGTCGCTCCAGGTGGTGGCGGATCGTGTGCGACGGGTTCAGCGAGGCGAACGGGTCTTGGAAGACCATGCGGACCTGCTGACGGTAGCGGCGGAGTGCACGACCACGACGCGGGATCGCCTTGCCGTCGAGCAGGATGTCGCCGCTCGTCGCCCGTTCCAACTGGGTGAGGATCTTCGCGATGGTCGACTTGCCACTGCCGGACTGACCGACGAGGGCGAGCGTCTGGCCGGACCGCAGGGTGAAGCTGACGTCGTCGAGCGCGAGCATGTGGCCGGAACCACGGACCCGGTAGCGCTTCGAGACGTGCGAGAACTCGAGGGTGGTCATGCGGTCACTCCTGCCTGGGTGGCCGACGTGGCGGCACCGGTTCCACGGACGAAGTCGCCGCGCTCGCCGGTGAGGCTCGGGAAGGACGCGAGCAGCTTCCGCGTGTACGGGTCCTTCGCCTGTCGGTAGATGCGTTCCGCCGTGTCGATTTCGACGAGTCGGCCGGCGCGCATGACGGCGATGCGATCGGAGATCTCGAGGAGCAGCGGGAGGTCGTGGGTGATGAAGATGACCGAGAAGCCGAACTCGGTGCGGAGCTCGGAGATCTGTTGGAGGATCTCGCGCTGCACGAGCACGTCGAGCGCGGTGGTCGGCTCGTCCATGATCATCAGCTGCGGTTTCAGGGCGAGCGCCATCGCGATCATGACGCGCTGGCGCATGCCGCCGGAGAGCTCGTGCGGGTAGGACTTCAGGCGGTCGCGGCCGACCCCGACGATGTCGAGCAGCTTGCCCGCCTCCTCGCGACGCTCAGCGCGTGACATGCCTCGGCGGTGCGTGGTGAAGACGTCGTCGAGCTGCCGCCCGATCGAGGTGACCGGGTTGAGGGCGTTCATCGCGCCCTGGAACACCATGGAGGCCTTGTCCCAGCGGAACGCGCGCATCTCCTCCTCGCCCAGCCGGCCGAGGTCGATGTCCTCGCCGGACTCGTCGTGGAACACGGCGCTCCCGCCGGTGATGACCGCCGGTGGTTTGAGCAGCCGTTGCAGGCCGTAGGCGAGGGTGGTCTTGCCGCAGCCGGACTCGCCCGCGAGGCCGAGGATCTCGCCGCGGCGGAGGGTGAGCGAGACGTCGCGCACGGCTTCGACGGGTGGTTCCACGTCGTAGGTGACGCTGAAGGAGGACACCGTCAGCAGGTCGTCGTTGGTCACTGCATGAGTCCGTTCTGTGCTGATGAGGAGGGAGCGGGGCGGGCCGAAGCCCGCCCCGCTGGGTGACGCCGTGTCTACTTCGCGGCCTTGAGCTGCGTCAGGATGTAGACCGCGGTCGGCTGCGTCGGGTCGGCGGGCGCGTAGGGGTCGTCCTCGCTCGGCCATCCGGTGTAGTTCCGCGTGTTGTACGAACCGATGAACGGGCGCGTGCCGATCGGCATGGCCGGGACGTCGGACACGAACAGCTTCTGCACGGTCTCGAGCGCGGCTGCGCGCGTGGCGTCGTCCGTCGCGTTGGCGTAGGCGGCGAGCGCCGCGGTGGCCTCCGGGCTGTCGTACCGACCGAAGTTGAAGTCGGCCGCCTCACCCTCGGCGACGAGCCAGCGGCCGTCCATGATGTCGGAGTACAGGTCGTACGGCGTCGCGCCGGTGTCGGTCCAGTGCAGGATCGCCTGGAAGTCGCCGTCCGACTTCGCCGCCCACCAGGTGTCCTGGTCGGGCGTGTCGACCGTGGCGGTGACGCCCAGCGTCTTGACCGAGTCGGCGATGAGGCTGATGCCGGTCACGTAGTCGTTCCAGCCCTGCGGCACCGACAGCGTGAAGGTGACGGCCTCGCCGGACGGGTCGGTGAGGACGTCGTCCTCCCAGGTGTAGCCGGCGTCGGTGAGGACCTGCTTCGCGGCCTTCGCGTCGACGGTGTAGTCCTCGCCCTCGAACTCGGAGGCGATGAACGCGTCGCCCGCCGGGGTCGGGAGACCGGTCACCGAGCTGAGCTCGGGGACGCCGCCCTCACGGGCGATCTGCTGGTGCTGCTCGCGGTCGATGACGAGGTTCACCGCCTGGCGGAACGCGGGGTCGTTGAACGGCTTCGTCTGCGTGTTCACGAACATCGCGTCGACGGCGAGACCGGCGGCCGCCCAGTAGACGTTGTGTTCCTTGTCCTTGTCGAGGTACGCGGACTGCACGTTCGGGATGAAGGCCTGCGCCCAGTCGGCGTCGCCATTTGCGAGCGCGGTGGTGAGGGCCGTGTTGTCGTTGTACGACACGTAGTAAAGCGTCGGCACGGCCGGCTGCTCACCCCAGTAGTCGTCGCGGGCGGAGAGTTCGACGCTCTCGGTGCTGAAGCTCGTCAGCGTGTACGGACCGGTGCCGACGGGCTCCGGGTTCTCGAAGGTGGCGGGGTCGTCGACGGACTCCCACACGTGCTTTGGGACGATCTGCTTGAGGAGCACCTTGTCCTGCTTCACGAACATGGGGTTCGTGAACGACAGGGTGACGGTGTCGCCCTCGGTCGCGACCGTGGTGAGGCCGAGGGCCGAGTTGTCGAGCTCCGGATGGTCGATGAACTGCTGGAAGGTGAACGCGATGTCGTCGGCGCTGAACGCCTCGCCGTCGTTCCAGGTGACGCCCTCGCGAGCGGTCAGCGCGACGGAGGTGTAGTCGTCGGACCAGGCGATCTCGGAGGCGAGCCACGGCTTCACCTCGGCGCTCGGGTCGACGAGGTTGACGATCGCGAGCGGCTCCAGGATCGCGTTGATGTAGCCGAGCTTCATCGCGGACGAGTCGCCGACGTAGGGGTTGTTGGATTCGGTGGCGATCGAGCCGTCCGGCTTCGCGATCGTCAGGGCGGCGCCGCTCTCGGGTCCGTCGCTCGACCCGCCGCCACCGGTGCATCCGGTGAGCAGCAGGGCTGTGGCCGCGAACGCGGCCAGCAGTGGGGTTCTCAGCTTCATCGCTTTCTCCTCTTGGGTGTGCGCTGCGGCAGTGCGGCGCAAGTCGGGATTCGGTGATAACTTACTGACCATTCAGTAAGTTGGCAAGCGCGGTAGTGTCGGGCGCATCGAGGCCCCCGCGGAACGGACACCATGAGCACGGTGAAACGACAGAACACGGTGAAACGACCGGCCCAGCCACGCCCGGCGACCGTGGCGAGGCGAGCCGAGGTCGTCCGCTCGGCGCTCGACGTCTTCGGCGCCAAGGGGTACGCGAACGGAACCCTCATCGACATCGCCGAGCTCGTCGACATGACGCCGGCGGGCATCCTGCACCACTTCGGGTCGAAGGACCAGCTCCTCCTCGAGGTGCTCAGCTACCGCGACGCGACGGACGTCCAGGACCTCGACGACCAGCACATCCCCGGCGGTATCGACCTGTTCAAGCACCTGATCCGCACCGCCGCCGCGAACGCGCAGCGTGCCGGGATCGTGCAGGCGTTCGTCGTCCTGTCGGCGGAGTCGGTGACCGAGGACCACCCGGCCAGGCACTACTTCGACGACCGCTACCGGACCCTCCGGCGTGAGATCGCGGAGGCGTTCGAAGTGGTGTGCGCCGAGCGGGGCGTGGATGCGCCCGAGACGATCCACCGTGCGGCGGCGTCGATCCTGGCGGTCATGGACGGCCTGCAGGTGCAGTGGCTCATCGACCCTGCGGACGTCGACCTCGCCGAGACCAGCGAGTACGCGATCCGGGTCATCGTCGAGTCGGTGCTCGGGTCGGGCGCGCTGGACGACTGAGTCGCCCGAATCGGTCCGTTTTCCGGCCGTTTTCGAGCGCTTCCGGGCAACTGAGTGGGCCGAGCAGGATTCGAGAAGCGCCGTGGGGCTCGCAGGGCTACCGTGAGAGGCGGACCACAGCCCCGGACGGAAGGACGTCGACATGGCCGAGAAGCAGTCGAGCACGAAGAGCGGATTCAGCGCCGAGGAACGCGCGGCGATGAAGGAGCGCGCCAAGGAGCTGAAGGCGGCCGCGAGTCGCGAGGAGGCACTGCAGGCCGTCGTCGACGCGATCGCGGACATGGAGGACGCCGACCGCGCGATCGCCGAGCCGTTGCACGAGCTGATCATGGGCGGCGACTCCGGCCTCGCGGCCAAGACCTGGTACGGCATGCCCGCCTACGTCGGTGCCGACGGCAAGGCGGTCGTGTTCTTCCAGGCGGCGGCGAAGTTCAAAGCGCGCTACGCGACCATCGGGTTCAACGACTCCGCGAAGCTCGACGACGGCGACCTGTGGCCGACCGCGTTCGGGGTCACCGCCTGGAACGACGCCGTCGCGAAGCGTGTCGCAGACCTGCTCGCCCGGGCGGTCTGACCCTTCCGGCCGCTCGTCGAGCGCCCTACTCCGGTCCCTGACCCTGCAGAAGGCCCCGCGGACCCGCGAATCGGGCGCCCTTGCCCCGGCCCCTAAGCCTGTCGAAGGGCCCACGAAGAACCTCCCGCTCCGGTGATCCTGTCCCGGTCCCTGAGCCTGTCGAAGGGCCCACGAGGGACCTCCTGCTCAGGTGATCTTCTCCCGGTCCCTGAGCCTGTCGAAGGGCACACGAGGGACCCTCCCGCTCCGGTGATCCCGTCCCGGTCCCTGAGCCTGTCGAAGGGCCCACGGAAGACTCCCCTAATCCGGGTGCCCTTCCTCCGGCCCCTGACCCAGTCGAAGGGCCCACGACCTCGACAATCCGGCGGACCCCTTCCGGCCCCTGAGCCTGTCGAAGGGCCCACGGAAGACTCCCCTAATCCGGGTGCCCTTCCTCCGGCCCCTGACCCAGTCGAAGGGCCCACGACCTCGACAATCCGGCGGACCCCTTCCAGCCCCTGAGCCTGTCGAAGGGCACACGAGGAACCCAGGAATCCGGCGCCCTTCCACCGGTCCCTGACCCTGTCGAAGGGCCCACGGAATACCCCGCCAATCCGGCCAACCTCCCCCGGTCCCTAAGCTTGTCGAAGGGTCCACGAGCACCTTCCACAACTATGCCAACTCAGCATCTGGAATGTCAGTGGTCCATGGTGGACTTGTTCCATGACCGAGACCACCGCCTCCGCAGTTCGAGCTGGTGACGAGTACGCCGCGCAGTTGGCGGAGTTCTCGGATGCCTTCGCGGACATCCACCGCCGCCGCGCGGCTCTGGACGCCGAGGAGGCCCGGCTCCTCGCCCGCTCTGCCGCCTACGCGGACGCCTTCGCCGACGCCACGGTCCCGGCGATCTTCCCGCCGGCCGAGCGCCTTGCGCTCTCCCGCCGCTCCACCTGCGCGGCCCTCGCCATGGCGACCCGAACGCCTGAGCAGACGGTCCAGCGGGCGACGAACGACGCGGAACGCCTCGTCAATGAAGCCCCAGCAGTGCTCGAGTCGCTCGAGGCCGGGCGCATCTCGGCCCGGCACGCGCAGACGATCATCGACCAACTCAGTGACGTGCCGATCGCTGGGCGGGCAGCGTTCCTCGCGGAAGTCCTGCCGGTCGCCGAGCAGACGACCAACGCGAACCTCCGCAAGCGCGCCCGCAAGCTCCGCGAGCGACTCCACCCCGAGTCCATCACCGCACGCGCCCGGCGGTCGGAGGCCGACCGCCGGGTCGAGTTCGAGCCCGCAGCCGATGGCATGGCGTGGGTGCACCTCTTCACCACCGCCCCGATCGCCCAGGGGCTCGTCGAGCGGGTCGAAGCAGCGGCGGCGAAGTCGCGAGCAGCAGGAGATACGCGCACCTGCGCACAACTGCAGGCCGACGCCCTAGCGGCGCTCGCGCTCACCGGCGTCACCCCGGAAGACGTCATGTCGAGCCCGGTCCTCCCGCACCCCATCGAGGTGCAGGAGCACATCAAACCGACCGTGCAGATCACCGTCCCGGCGCTCACCATGGCCGGCGTCTCCGACGCACCCGGCATGCTCGACGGCTACGGTCCGATCAACCCCGAGACCGCCGCCCGTATCGCGGTGAACGCCCCCAGCTTCACCCGGATCCTCGTCCAACCGGAGACGGGTGCGGTGCTCTCCGTCGGACGCAGCCAGTACCGGGTCCCGGCCGACCTGCAACGCGCGGTCCGCCTGCGAGACGGCACCTGCCGGGCACCGGGCTGCGGCAGGCGAGCACGGGCCTGCGACCTCGACCACTCGGTCGCCTGGGAGGACGGCGGGACGACGGATGTCGGTAACCTCGCGTGTCTGTGTCGACATCATCACCGGATGAAGCATCTGCCCGGATGGAACCTCGACCACGGACCCGGCGGCGTCCTCGACTGGACGACACCCGACGGGAAGCAGTATCGGACCGAACCCGATCCCGCGCCGTTCTGAGCGTGTCCACGTGTCGAAGGGTTCCTCGTGGGCACTTCGACAAGCTCAGTGACCGGGACCGGTGTGCCCGGAACGATGGGGCGTGCTCGTGGGCACTTCGACAGGCTCAGTGACCGGCAGAAGTGTGCCCGAACCGTTTCGGTCCCTGAGCTTGTCGAAGGGCGGCCGAGCCGCGCCACCTCGGTCAACCGAAGAGGTTCACCCGGATGAACCCGGTCCCTGAGCCTGTCGAAGGGTTCTTCGTGCGCACTTCGACAAGCTCAGTGACCGGGCTGGACTGTGCTCGGATGCATTTCGGTCCCTGAGCCTGTCGAAGGGCAGCCGAGCCCAGGCACCTCGGTCAACGGGGAAGGTGCACGCGGGTGACTTCCAGCTTCTTCCTCACCGCCCAGGCAGAGCCAGCCCGGTCGGTCGCCCTGACACCGCGAGCAAGAGGTCGAGCGCCGATCCGCGGACCTCATCGCCCGCGCCCCAGCTCGTCCCGGCGTCCTCGGCGACGAGCCGAACCCCCTGGGCGCGTTCCTTTCCACCGCCCATCGAGACGCCGGTCCGGAGCTGGTACTCCAACGCCACCAGGACCGCGGCTATCGGGTAGTCCGCGCTGATGCCGAGCGGCCGACGGACGTCCTCGCCGTGCACGATGGCCTCGACGAGCCTGGTCGCGAGGTTCGCCGGCGGGGTGCGCCTCAGCTCGGTGGCGTCCGCCAGGGCGCGGAGCGTCTCCTGCGGATCGTTCCGCCGCTCCCGCTCGACCCCGCGTTCATTGTCGAGGTCGAAATCGAACCGCGCGGCGATGAGTCGTCGGGCGAATCCCAGCCGCGTCGTCTTCGCCGAATCGACGAGATGGGCGACGACGTCATGCACATCCCATCCGGTGCAGAGCGACGGCCTCCCCCACTGCTCGTCGCTCAGCACCGACAGGTCCGCGACGAGCCGCCGACGCTCCTCGTGGACGACCGGCCACACGGTCCCCGGTGACACCCTCATCCGCGCCGGTCCCCCATCATCAGCGGTAGTGCTGCTCGCCCCGGGCGGCCTTCTCGACCACGTCCGCGATGCGCGCGGCTCTGATCGCGGGCGTCTTGATGTTGCTCAGGCGGAAGAAGACGCGGAAGCGGTCGGTGCGACCGAGGGTCGCGAAGTAGGCCGCCGCCTCGGGGTTCGCTTCGAGCGCCGCCTGCAGATCATCCGGTGCGACGGCGTCCTTCTGCCGGTACGCCACGTCCCACCGCCCGTCGGCCTTGGCGCGTTCGATCTCCGCGAGCCCACCGGGACGCATCCGCCCCTCCTCGATGAGGCGGGCGACGTGCTCCCGGTTGATCTGCGACCACGGGCTGCTCTTCCGCCGCGGGGTGAACGCCTGCAGCGTGTAGTCGTCGTCGAACCGTTTGCTCTGTCCGTCGATCCATCCGTAGCAGAGGGCGACGTCCAGTGCCTCCGACCAGGTGATCCCCGACGCCTTCGAGGTCTTCTTCCGCAGCTTCAACCGCACGCCTGCGTCGCTCGGCGCGCCAGCGAGGTAGGCCTCCCACTCATCGAGCGTGAGGTCCAGGATCGGTTTCTCCTCGAAGCTCGCCACGTGAGCGAGCGTAGCGCGCACAGGCGACGCAGCCCAGACCCTGGTGCCGTCCGGGCCCCGGTGCCGACCGGACCGCCACCCACGACTGGATAGGGTCGGAGCATGCTGATGAACGACGAGACGCTGTCGCGCGCCGCCGACACCCTGCGAGCCTGGGCCCTCGACGAGGACCTCAAAGCGCGAGTCCTCGCCCAACCGGAGGCCGCCGCCGTCGCCAAGCGGGCCGCCCTGCGATACATCGCCGGCGAGGACGCGGCCTCCGCCTTGCGGCTCCTCGAAGCGAACGCCGATCGTGGGCATCGCTGGAGCATCGAGCTCGTCGGCGAGTCCGTCCGCGACGCACGTGTCGCCGACGAACAGACCGCGGAGTTCATCGACCTTGCCCGCCGGATCAGCGAATCCGACCAGACCGCGACGATCTCGCTCGACCTCTCCCACATCGGTTCCGTCGTCTCGCCCGAGCTCGGCCTGCGCAACGGCCTGGCGCTCGCACAGGCGGCCCGGGACGCCGGGACCTCGCTCATGATCTCCGCCGAGGGTTCCGACCGCACGGACCTCGTGTTGTCGATCTTCGAGCAGATCGCCGACCCGTTCCCGGAGACCGGCATCACCCTGCAGGCGAGACTGCACCGCACCCCCGCGGACCTCGACCGCGTGCTGGACCGACCCGGGCCGATCCGTGTCGTCAAGGGCGCCTTCCTCGAATCGACCGAGGTGGCCTACCCCCGCGACTCGGCGCCGATGACCGCCGCCTACATCAGCATGGTCACGCGACTCGTTGGGTCGGGTCACCGGGTCAACATCGCCACCCACGACGCGAACCTCGTCGCCGCACTCGAGGGCGCGCTCGGCGACGACCTCCGCCAGCCGCACGTGGAGTTCGAGATGCTCCAGGGACTCGGCACCGAACTGCTCGACGACCTCCACCGCCGCGGGTTCGCGACGCGCGAATACCTCGTCTACGGACCCGAGTGGTGGCTCTACGTCCTCAACCGGATCGCCGAGCACCCCGAGCGGGTCATCGAGGCGATCGCGGACATCGGCCCGATCGCGCTCCTCGCCTGATCAGCCCAGCGGGTCGGACTCCAGGCGGTGGAAGTTGCGGTTCTGGTAGACGAGCGCCGGCGCGTCCGTGCCGGGCGGGATGACCTCCAGCACCTCGGCGATGACGAGCATCGAGCTGCCGGCCGGGACCGTCTGCACGATCCGGCAGCGCAGCGCCGCACGGGCGCTCGGCAGGTAGGGCTCGCCGGTCGCGAGTCGCTCCCAGTGCTGTTCCGGAGTGAAGCGCGGCTCCCCCGTCTTGGCGAACGCCTTCGCGACCTCCAGGTGGTGGTCGGCCAGGAGGTGGACGACGACCGTCCCCGCACTCAACAGTCCGCCCGCGGACCCCGTCGCCCGCGTGACCGAGAACGACAGCATCGGCGGGTCGACGGCCACCGACGCGACCGATGACGCCGTCAGCCCGACGTCTCCCCGATCGGTCGAGGCACTGATCAGCGCGACGCCCGCCGGGTGGTCACGGAACGCCGTCTTGAACCCGTCGACGGTCGCTGCGCGGGCGAGGGCATCGGGATCAGCGGACGGCGTGGTGGGAATGGTCATGCTTCAACCGTAGAACCTCAATCGGTCTTGAGGTCAACTCAAGGAGCAGCGATCTCCGGCTACTCGAACATCTCCGCGAGGAGCTCGTGCGGGTCGCCGTCGACGCGGTGCTTCGAGCGACCCTCGGGCCAGAACGTGACCCCGTCGTCATCCCAGCACGGGACGACGTGGAGATGGAGGTGGGGGACGCTCTGCCCGGCGTCGGCACCGGACGCACTCAGCACGACGACGCCGGTCGCACCGAGCGCCGCCCGCATCGCGCGTCCCACCCGCTGAGCGAGTGCCGTCGTCGCTTGCAGGGCTCGCGGATCGGCGTCGAGCAGGCCGACGCTGTGCGCCCGCGGCAGCACGAGGGTGTGGCCGGGCGCGAGCTCCGACTCGGGCAACGGCCGGAAGGCGACCGCCTCGTCCTCGCGCTCCACCCAGGTGATGTCGTCGGGCTCGTCACGCAGGATGCGGCAGAAGGTGCAGGTGTCGGGCATCGTCCCATTCTCGGGGCTCACCGCGGGCACGTCGATCACCTCAGGACACGCGGTCGCGCGCACCCCGGATCAGGCGCGGGCCGACGATCCACACCAGCCCGATGACGACGACCACGGCCCCACCCGCCCACAGCCCGACCGCAGGCGATGCGACGAAGTCGAAGACGAACAGGACGATCCCCGCGAACAGCAGCGACGCCGCCCCGAGACACACCATGAGGATCCTGCTGGACAGCCGCACCAGCTGTGGTTTCTCCAGTCGTCCGAAGACGAGCCGGTGCATGATGACCGGCGCGAGCGCCAGGAGCGTCACCGTCACGGCCAGGACCACGAGGACGAGGTACAGCACGTGGTCGAATCCGCTGAGCTCGGTGAACCGTGGCTGGAACGGCAGTGTCAGCAGGAAACCCGCGAGGATCTGCGTGCCCGTCTGCAGGACGCGGAACTCCTGCAGCAGCTCCGACCAGTTGCGGTCGGATCGCTCGTTCAGCGTCTCGTCGCGACCGTCCCCGGGCAGGGCGTCGGCCGGATCACTCGCGGCGGGCATGACCGGACACCGTCAGCGGGCGAGCTTGCGCGCCACCGCGACCACCGGCACGGCGACGACGAGGACCGACGCCGCCCGCGCGAACAACGATCGCTTCGGGAACTCGGCGCGCTTCCGATCTTCGGCCGTCGGCTCGGCCGCCTCGACCAGGTGGGTGCCGCCGGCGCCGCCCTCGGCGAGGTGGGCGAGTCGGCGCAGCGTCTCGATGTTGCGGATGTGCAGCCCGATGTCGAGGAGCCAGACCGGGATCAGCGCACCAGGGCCTGTGACGGCGTGCTCATGCAGGTGGACGATGCACCCGCGCTCGTGCGGCTCCACCTCGACCGCGACGCGGGCCTCACCGAGCGGCCACCCCTTCGGCTGGATGACGAACCGGTGCGGAGCATCCCACTGGAGCACGGTCGTCTCGTCGTTCAGCACCGCCGGCCAGACACCGAAAGAGTGGTGCAGCTTCCCGCCCACGTGTGGCCACCGGTCACCGACGTCGCGCATGCGGGACGCGCCGACCACCCACGCCGGGAAAAGCCAGCCGTCGGCGAGGACGGCGAAGACACGGTCGGGCGGGCAGTCGAGGATCCGAGTGGTGTGGGACACGGTGGTGTTCCTTTCGCTGGAGCAGGGACGAGGTCAGGAGGTCGGACGCGGTCGGTCGGGCGCGAGCGACGGCATGCGGTCGCGGCCGAAGACCGAGCGGAGGGCGCTGCGGGCGGCGTGCCAGCCGGCGAGACCGTGGACGCCAGGGCCGGGCGGAGTCGACGAGGAGCAGAGGAAGATCCCCGGTGTCGGTGTCCGCCACGGGTCGTTCGAGAGCACGGGACGCGCGACGAGCTGCGCGAAGCTCGCAGCGCCGGCCGCGATGTCGCCGAGCACGTAGTTCGGGTTGTACCGCGCCATGTCGCGGGCGGTCATCGACGCCGACGTCAGGATCACGTCGCGGAACCCGGGGGCGAAGCGCTCGATCTGCCGGGTGATCGCCTCGGTCTGATCGAGACCGGACCCGCTCGGCACGTGCGTGTACGCCCAGAGGACCTGAGCGTCACCAGGAGCGCGACCAGGATCGCCGACGTCGGGCTGCGAGACGAGGACGTAGGGCGACTCGCTGTGCCGACCGCGGGCGACGTCGCGCTCGGCCGCGGCGATCTCCGGGCGGGTGCCGCCGAGGTGGAGCGTGCCGGCCCGGGCCAGTTCCGGGTTCGTCCACGGGACGGGGCCCGAGAGCGCGAAGTCGACCTTGGCCACGCCGTCGCCGTAGCGGAACCGGGAGAGACGACGGAGGTACGCGTCGGGCAGTCGGCTGCCCGCGATCTCGGCGAGCGCCTTCGGCGTCGTGTCGAACAGGACGGCGCGGGCGGACGGCAGTTCGTCGATGGAGCGCACCTCGGTTCCGATGACGATCTCACCGCCGTGGGCCAGCAGGTCGGCCGCGAGCGCATCGACGATCGCCTGGCTGCCGCCGACGGGGATGGGCCAACCGCGGGCGTGCGCATACGCACCGAGCGACAGGGCGGCGGCCGAGGTGGACAGGCTCGGCATCGGCCGGATGGAGTGGGCGGCGACACCGCTGAGCATGGCCGGAGCGGTCTCCTCGCGGAACCGGAGGTTCCAGGCGGGACTGCCCTGCTCGAGTGCGCGGAGGCCGAAGCGCGCGACCGTGACCGGGTGGCGCGGCACCTGCAGGAGCTTGCCGCCGGTGAACTGCGAGACGCGGTCGGCGTCGGCGGCCAGCGGTCCCATGAGCGAGCGCCAGGCGTCGCCGTCGCGTCCGAGGGCGTCGGCGGTGCGGTCGATGTCTCGGTAGGCGATCCCGGCCCGTCCACCGTCGAGCGGGTGGGCGTAGGAGATCTCCGGTACGACGAGGTCGATGCGGCGCTCGAGGCCGAAGGACCGGAAGAACCCGGAGGCGAGCGCCATCGGGTGGACCGCGGAGCAGATGTCGTGGTGGAAGCCGGGCAACGTCAGCTCGGCGGTCCTGGCACCACCACCGATCGTGTCGCCCCGCTCGACCACCTGCACGTGCAGGCCGGCCCTGGCGAGGGTCACCGCGGCAGCGAGCCCGTTGGGACCCGCGCCGACGACCACAGCGTCGAACTGCTCGCGCCGCGCCATCGTGCTCAGCGCCGCTTCGCCGCGCCGGCCACCAGGGCGACACCCGCTGCGAGGGTGCC